>SLRB01000297.1 GCA_007131165.1 Bacteroidales bacterium
TTAAAAAACTAATTTTACAGCTCCAGCGATCACGTAAGATGAACGAAGAAAAAACCATAGCAGCAATTGCCACACCTCCAGGTAACGGTGCTATTGCTGTTATAAGGTTAAGCGGCAGCCGGGCATTTGAGATAGCCGGGAAAATATTCAGGCCTTCCGGCGGAGATACCCCGCTGCACAAGAGGTCAGGATATACCATGGTCCGCGGCAGTATTCACGACTCCGGCAATATTGTTGATGATGTGGTTGTAAGTATCTTCAAATCGCCCCGTTCATATACAGGCGAGGATGTTGTTGAAATATCCTGCCACGGGTCGGTCTTTATCCAGCAAAAGATTCTCCGGTTGCTGGTAGATAACGGAGCCTCTTTCGCGGCACCCGGAGAGTTTACCCGCAGGGCTTTTCTCAATGGGAAGATGGACCTTTCCCAGGCTGAGGCAGTAGCCGATCTGATTGCATCGGAATCTGAAGCATTCCACAAAGTTGCAATGCAACAGATGCGCGGAGGCTTTTCATCAGAGCTAAGAACACTCAGAAGAAGTCTGCTGGAATTTATATCTCTGGTAGAGCTTGAGCTTGACTTCAGCGAAGAAGATGTTGAATTTGCCGACAGGGACGAATTGAAAAGGCTGCTTAGCTCAATAGGATCGATGCTCGGGTCGCTTACCTCATCATTTGCTTTCGGCAACGTAATAAAGAACGGCATTCCCGTGGTAATTGCCGGTAAGCCCAATGTGGGCAAATCAACCCTTCTCAATATCCTTCTTAAAGAAGAGAAGGCACTGGTATCAGAAGTACCAGGTACAACCAGAGATTCTATCGAAGATGTGGTTCACATTGGAGGTATGACATTCAGGTTTATTGACACAGCCGGCATCAGGGAGACAACCGACAAGGTGGAAATTATGGGGATAAAACGCACCATGGATAAGATAAAGCAGGCCAGGTTCATTCTTCTTATGGCTGAAGCGACCGATAACACTGCACATATAGACCACCTTGTCTGTGAGTTACGTAAAAAAAAGGAATTCGAAGGGAAAGAGCTTATCCTTCTGATCAACAAGAGCGACCTTAAAGAACAGGGGGAAAAGACGGGGGAATCCGGCAACAACCTCTTCCCCTCGCTCGGCAAAAATGACCGTGTGCTTCGTATATCAGCGAAAACACAACATGGGCTGGAGGAACTGAAGGAGATGCTGGTTTCGACCGTTAATGAAGGCCAACCCGGCGAAAATGATGTTATTGTTACAAACATGCGCCACTATGAGGCCCTCAAAAATGCCCACGAAGCAGTAAATCGTGCATCTGACGGACTTGACAACCTGCTGCCCGGCGACCTCCTGGCGATGGATATAAGGGAGGTGCTACATTACCTCGGCGAGATAACCGGCGAGATAACCACCGATGAAATACTTGGCAATATCTTCCAAAACTTCTGCATCGGGAAGTAACAGGCCTGGATCAATACCTGGGAGCCCCGTTTTGACTTTTAAAGTCAACCTACTCAGGCTTCACCGAATATTTGCATGATCCTCCTGAGCTCATCACGGTCGGCCACATACATATTGCCGGAATCAGTCACACGGGGGTTCTGAAATTCCACACTGCTGGCAACCTTAATCCTTGCCGAAGTATGATATTCATGTGCCCCTGTATCCTTTATCAGCTGCGGTATGTTGCCTGACCTGACACCCGCCCCCGGCATGATACTGATACGGCCGGCGGACTGCTCAACCAGCTGCCGTAATAGTCCGCTTCCAGCGGGAGCGGTCTCTGCAAGACCTGATGTCAGCACCCGCCGGCAACCTGCATCGATAATAACCTCCAGCGCCTCGAACGGGTCGGGTACAGCATCAAACACCCTGTTACAGGTAACCTCCATCGGGTAGGCAAGTTCCACAATCCGTTTCATCCGGCCGGTATCGATCTCTCCGCCGGATTTTTGAACTCCAACACTTATACCGTCGCATCCGAGATCTTTGCACATGGCAATATCGTCAATAACTATATCCCATTCGTCATCATCATAAAAATAATCACGAGCCCTTGGCCTGATAATTGGAAATAGCTGGATGCTGATTTTGTCTCTCACATTTTTTATCACACCGTATGAAGGCGTGGTTCCACCTTCAATAGGATTATCGCAAAGCTCGACCCTCGCAGCTCCGGTTTCCTCTGCAATAATGCAACTCTGAATAGTAAAAGCGCAAACTTCAAGATTGTACTTCATAATCTACTGGTAAAGGTTTGATTAATAATTTCAGGTAAAAATATTATAAAATTAATATTTTTGGGGTATCCTTAACCGGGCAAATGAAAAGCCGGCTGCATGCGAATTTGACATGAAGCCGATTTATTATGAGAAGTTCATTTGTCAAAAAAATATGAAAATATGAAAAAACTATGGTTGTTTTTTTTTGTAGCTTTTTTAAGCCTTCAGGTAAGCGCCAGCAACGCACCTGATGCGGAAGAAATCAGAAGGGTGATCGACAAAGCTTATATTGACGGCATCCAGAACTGGGGAGACCCTGATGTGATCAGGCAATATGTAGTTCCCGAATTTGTTATGCTAATGCTGGTAGACAATGAGATACAAAAGCTGCCTATTGAAACCTGGATTTCGAATATAGAAAATCAGAAAGCTGCTCATCCGGACGGTCCGCCACACCCTGCAACAGTTAAATACCTTGATATTGACGTTGTGGGCACCGCAGCTATGGTAAAGCTGGAACTATACAGGCAGGGCCAAAGACAATTTACCGATTACCTGGCGCTTTACAAGTTTGAGGAGGGCTGGAAAATAGTAGGCAAGACCTTCTACCGTCATTAACCAGTTTTATGCATGTTATTTAACCCGCTTACCCTGGCAACCGGGGCAGGCGGGTTGTATATTATTACAAAACCAAAAAAGTAGGCCGGGCAGTCTTTCTCCTATTTCACGTTAGCCCTTTCGGCCCACTCCTCCCACATCTCTGACATTTCCTTAACCCTTTCGGGGAGTTGGCCTGCAAGGTTATTCAGCTCGGTACGGTCGTCAGCAAGGTTAAACAACTCCCAGTCGCCACCTTCCGACACAATCTTCCAGTCGCCCGACAACATGGCCCTGTAGCCGAGGTGCTCCCAGAAAAGTGCCTCATGCTCCGGCTGGTTTCGGCCCTCAAGCAGGGGCAAAAAGCTTATCCCCTCGAGTGGTGTAAGGCTGTTCCCGTTCAGTTTTTCGGGATACTCAGCTCCTGAGGCTTCTATAAATGTTGGCATAAGGTCAATTATGTGCGCAACATGGCGTTCTATCCGGCCCTGTTCTATCACCCCGGGCCAGTGTGCAATAAACGGGGTTGCTATTCCTCCTTCATGCATCCAGCGCTTGAACCTTCTGTAAGGGGTATTGCCCGCATTTGCCCATGCCCTGCCGTAAGATGCATAGGTATCCGGCCCTCCCGGAAATATTTCAGGGGTTGTCCCACCACGTGCAAAATAACCGTGACGGGTTTCAGTTCCCTGTATTACTTCATGGCTTGCCCCGTTATCTGAAAGGAATATTATAAGAGTATTTTCAAGCAGGTCATGACGTTCAAGGGCCCTGATCACCCGTCCGACACCCAGGTCCATACTGTAAACCTGTGCAGCATAAACAGCCATGCGGTGCGCCTCCCATTCCTTGTTGGGGGTATCCTCCCATGATTGTACATCTTCGTCGCGGGGACTAAGTGGCCAGTTTTCGCTCACCAGGCCCATGCCTTTCATTCTTGCATATCTCTCCTTCCGGAGGCTGTCCCAGCCAATGTCATATACACCCCTGAACTTGTCTATATGCTCTTCTCTTGCATGCAACGGCCAGTGCGGTGCCACATGAGGCATATAGAGAAGGAAGGGCCTGTCCTTATCGGCACCCTCTATATATCTCACCGCCTGATGGCTGATTGCATCTGTATAGTAAAAGTCCTCCCACGGTTCAATAAAATCATTGTCCCTCATCAGGCTTACCGGATCAAAAAAGCTCCCTGCTCCGGCCAGAGTGCCGAAAAAGCTGTCAAAACCTCTCTGCAAAGGCCAGCTTTCAGGATGAAGGGTGGGTTCAGGGTCATTGTATTCATAGTGGGTTACATGCCACTTACCGGTCATAAAGGTCTGGTACCCCTCCTCACGCAATATTTCAGCAAAGGTTGCACAAGATTCATTCAGCCGACCTCTGTATCCGGGTCTGTCATCGTGGGGCGAAACCATTGCCCCTGCTCCTGCCTGGTGGGCATAAAGGCCTGTAAGCAAAGCAGCACGGGTAGGAACGGATCTCCCTCCATTGTAAAACCGGGTAAACCGTATGCCGTCCTCAGCCAAACGGTCAATATTAGGGGTGGGTATCTCGCCGCCATAGCAACCTAAATCACTGTAGCCCAAGTCATCTGCCATTATCACTATAATATTGGGCCGGTGCGGCTCCTTTTTCTCCTCAGGGGCACATCCTCCTGCAAAAACAGATGACATGCCGATAACTGTTATTCCGGGAATTAATCTTCTTACCTGGTTCATATTAATGACGGCACCTGATCTTTTAACGGATTGCTGGTTCATTAGGGATTTAATTATTGTAAATATCTGTTTACTGACGATCTTCATTGTATGTATAAAACCAGCAGGCAATATAAAGATTTTTTTTTTCACGGCTGTAAGTAAATCCCTGCTACCGGACCATCCACTTCCTGAGGAGAGAACCTTGTTGTCTCCGGTCTCTGTTACACACCATCCAACAGATTATTACCGGGTTGTAAATCAGCGGATGCCAGCATCCGGTGATCAATCCCGGTTGCTGGCTGCAAACTCCTCCCATTCGGCAAATTGCTCCTCTTTCATAACCTTAGGCACCTTGGTCTGGCCACCCTTTTTCTCCATGGCTTCAGTCCAGTCATAAAACAGTTTTGCTGAAACCAGGTTGACCACAACATCCTTTAGAGCCTTGCTCCGGGCTACCTTGTAATTCTTATTCTCTTGCTTAAGTAACTCATCAAGGCGCCGGGCAATTTCTTCCTCCTTCACACCGGGCTTTTCCATGCAACCGAGGTACCAGCTGTGAATATAATCCTCTCCCTTTCTGACGGCACTTACCATGAATTCAGGAATATCTGCCCCATACTCTTTCTCAAGTTGTTTCATCGCCTTGATCATCTGGAACTCCGAAAGCTGTGAACCCACTACATTAAGGTAGTATTTCGTACGTCCTGTTATCTTTATCTCGGCCCTCTCCTTATCGGTAAAAACAATCGTATCGCCTATCATGTAACGCCAGGCGCCGGCTACTGTACTAATAATGAGTATATAATCAACATCTTCCTCCACCTCCTCTATTGTCAGGGCTTTTGCCCCTTCTGCAACAGAACCGTCTTCATTAATATTCTCAGGCATCAGTGGCACAAACTCAAAATAGATACCGTTATCGGTAAGCAAGGTCATTGCTGTGGTTTCTTTGCGGAGCTGTGTGGCAAGATATCCCTCTGAAGCCAGGTAGGTATCAAGTACTATTACATCTTTGCCGAAAATGCGGTCAAAACTTTTCCTGTAGGGCTCAAAGCTTACTCCCCCCGACGTGTAAACCTGAAGGTGGGGCCAAATATCATGAATATTACCGGCCTTGTTATACTCAATGACTTTTTTCAGCATCAGCTCTATCCATGATGGTATGCCCGATAATCCGCCGATATCCCATTCCGGGGCTTTTTTCGCTATCTGCAGCACCCTCTCGTCCCAGTCCTCTATGGCCGATATCTCGGGCCCCGGCTTGTAAAACAACCGGTTGAACCAGAAAGGAACGTTATAAGCCGATATCCCGCTTATTTCACCTTCAAGATGGTCGCCCACCCTTTTTAACCGTGTACTGCTGCCCAGCATGAGGACCTCCTTTTCAAAAAAGGAAGAGGGCATATCAAATTCAGCGAGGCTGAGCACCTGCTTTATCCCCGCATTCCTTATTGATTCGAGCAATTCGTCGGTTACGGGAATGGTCTTTGAATTACTTGTAGTCCCACTGCTCAGGGCAAAATATCCAGGTCTGCCCGGCCATGTGATATCATTGCTTCCTTCGTATACATCTTTCCACCAGTCCCTGTACATCCTGTCGTAATCGTAAAAAGGGATCCGGGCAGCAAATTCACCACGTATATCGTCTGCCTCAAGTATACTGCCGAAACGGTATTTCCTTCCGAAAGAGGTATCCTCAGCCCTTTCAAGAAGGTCGGCGAGGACTTTCTTTTGTGCTGAAACAGGATCGGGGTCGTCGATTACCTGGTGAGAAAGCTCAACTGCTCTTTTTATTATTTCGCCTATAATTGCCATAGAATAGTCTAACCGAATATTAAAAATATTAATAATATCAAAACGTAAAATTGTGAAATAATATGCGGTCGGTAAAGAATTATTACAACAATTTCTTCTTCAGGATTTAAATATTCTTTGACGCATACCAGCTTAATGACAGTCGAACGACAAAAACCGACTACTTATAATCAACATGGTAAATTCATACATCACAATAAAATCTGCAAAGAGGATGGGAAGCAAAACCGTCGTACCGGTTTAATTATACGGGCTGCTATTCAGTTCTTTTCTGCAACACGATTCAGCGTGCTGATGGTAAGCTCTCTTGCCCGGGCCTCACGTCTCCGGCCTGCCTCATCAAGCCGGTTGTACCTGCGGTCTATCCTGTTGATTATTCGCTCTATATCCCTGGATGTAAGTCCGGGTGCCATATGCAATATAAGGGCATCCCGGTACATCTGGTTACCATAGAATTCGACTATCTGGTTTATTCTCTGGCTTCTTCTCCGCGGAAATATGTGTCCTACATCTGCCTGCCACTTCTCAAACGGGATACCTGCGATAATCGTGTTCAGCTCTCCCATTGTGTAAGGATGCCCCGTTGCCCTCTCCGTGTTAAAACTGTCGGTGCGTCTTACTACTTTCCCACCGGGTCCGGCTATGTACCAGTCGCCATGCTTCACCGCCAGAGTTGTATCCATACCCATGGCTATCTCCCTTTCCCAGCCAGCCAGGGGGGTTATCCTGAATGCAATCGAATCGTCCGCAAAAAGGGCTATCATTGTCCAGCGCGACTCCGAGTATGGAATCCTCCCGAAATCCTTTATTCTTGAAAGATCGCCCAGATCAATATCGTACAGGTAAAGCGATGCGTTCCTGTATCTTGTTATGGGAGTCTCAGGAAGCCCCTTTGCCGGCCTCATTGCCCGCATAAATGAGTAAAACAGCACCTTTGTCGAATCTTCGCTGAAACTTCCCCCGCGAGCTGCATTGTTCCTTATCTGCATCTCGCCGTAGCAACCCTGGAGTGTAATAAGGATTGTAATAAGAAGTAGCAAATACCTTAATATATTTCCTGCAGAAGGCCGGATAGAGAAAACGGTGGTCATAATAAAGGGCAAGTTATTAAAAAATGCTGCCAATTCAAAAGCAGTCTTTTCTTATACTTCAGGGTTATTATGATCTCTGTGTTCAGAGTGGTTCTGATCACGGCGGAGCTGCACGAGAGCCTCACCCAAATCCCTTACAGGCAGGTTGCATCGCCCCATGGTACAGAGGTAAAACCAGGTCTCCCCATCCTTATGCCTTCCCTCGAAAAGCGGAATACCATCAACCTTTGATATTGAGGCAGCCACAGCAATATCCGGCAGGTATATACGGCCGGCTTTCTGCGCCTCTTCTGAAGCACGGCTGCCGGTAATTACAAGTGTATGGAAATCGTAAACACGGTACATGGCCAAACGTGCCCAGTTGGTATAGCTGATGGGCGATTGCTCCATGTGGGGTGTTATGGAGTCCAGCATTCGCATACTGCGTTCCTCCCATTCAGGTTTCTCAAAGTATGCTGCCAGCCGGTAAAGATTATGAGCCATCACGCTGTTGGACGAAGGTATCACGTTGTCGGGCAGTTCATAAAACGGCGCCTTCAATTTCTCTCCCTTGTCGGATGAAAAGGGGAACATGTCGCTGTTTCCTTCTGTAAAATTGTGAAGCACATAGTATGTAAGGTCTCTTGCCGCAAGCAGGTATCCTGGCACGGCCGAAACCTCATAAAGTCTCGTTAAAGCTGCCACCAGCTGGGCATAATCTTCAAGGAAGCCGTCTATAGACGGACTTGTTCCGTTAAGACACCTGTATAATTTCCCTTTTGGAGATATCGAATTATCCAGTATAAAATCGGCCGCCCTGACAGCCATACGGAGAAACCTGTCATTTCCGAAGGCTGAATAAGCGTCTGCAAGACCACGAATCATAAGGGCATTCCACGACACTATTACCTTGTTGTCAAGCAATGGCCTCTCTCTCCCCGATCTGGCTTCAAGAAGCCTGTCATTTGCCCTCTCAACCAGCTCTTTCAGGTCTTTTACGTCTATACCGTGCCGGACAGCAAAATCAAGGTCTGTTTCATCTCTAAGCAAGATATTGTTCCCGTTTTCCCAGTACCCTTTTTTGCCTATGTTATAATAGTCATTTATAAGAGGTGCGCCGTCACCAAGTACACGGTCCGCCTCTTCCTTTGTCCAAACATAATATTTACCCTCTTCCCCTTCGCTGTCTGCATCCAGCGCTGTATAAAACAAACCCCGGGGAGATGTCATCTCTCTTTCTATAAACCCGGCCGTGCGATATACAACATCCCTGAAAATATCCTTCCTGCGTACTTTCCATGCTTTAGAATATGCAGATAACAACTGGCCGTTATCATAAAGCATCTTTTCGAAATGGGGCACCTTCCAGTTCTCATCGGTGGAGTAACGTGCGAAGCCACCACCGGCCTGATCAAAAATACCACCCATCGCCATTTTCTCAAGTGTGAGATCAACATGGTCAAGTGCTTCTTTTTTACCGCTGTGGTAATGATAATGCAGGAGGAATTCAAGGTTGACCGGGAGTGGAAACTTGGGAGCATGGAGCGTCCCTCCCTCCTTTCTGTCCATATAATCCATCACTCCATCAAAGATTTCAGCAGCCATATCCTGGTCAAGCCGGTTTTCCTTTTCTGGAGGCTCTGCAAGAACAGACGATACGATACCCTGTGTTAACTGATCTGCCTGTTCTTCAACATCTTTCCTCCGGTCTCTGTAGAGGCCGGCTACCTGGATCAATATGCTTTTCCACTGCTCCTTTTTGAAGTAAGTGCCTCCCCAGAAGGGTCGCGTATCAGGAAGTGCAAAACAGTTGAGAGGCCAGCCTCCCTGCCTGGTAAGAAGCTGCACAGCGGTCATGTACATATGGTCGATATCGGGGCGTTCTTCACGATCTACCTTAATACATACAAAATGCCGGTTCATTATCGCGGCAATCTCTTCGTCCTCAAAACTTTCCTTTTCCATCACATGACACCAGTGGCATGACGAATAGCCTATACTGACAAGGATGGGCTTATCTTCGCCGGCGGACTTTTCAAGCGCTTCCTTTCCCCACGGATACCAGTCTACCGGGTTATGAAGGTGCTGTAACAGGTAAGGGCTTGTTTGTCCTTTCAGATTATTTTGTTTGTTTGAGCCGTGCATTGTTATTTTTTTGAATGATGATTTCTTTATCTGATTAACAAAAGCAGAAATGAAAAGTTGAAATTCCCTGTTGAATTGGGATTACCCCCCCGGCACAGCTGAGCCTGGGTGAACATCCTCTCCGGTTTTATGTTTAAGAGTTATATAAACCAAAATATATTAACGATGACAACAATACAGATATGGATGAGGGCCCTGAGAACAATACCGCGCATTGACCGTGGCGAATGGGAAAACTATGACATCATTTCACGCTGGCTGGTGGCAACGCGTTCGGCAGTGTTCGTAATGACTGCCATTTCGGCCATGATAGGTGGTATACTTGCCTGGAAGGATGGCAACGTTAACTGGGTTTTCTTCATGGTAGCATTACTGGGACTGATCTTCGCACATGCATCAAACAATCTGATCAATGACCTGGTGGACTATAACAAGGGAATTGATGTTAACAACTACTACCGTTCACAATACGGTCCGCAGCCCCTTGAGAACGGTTTTCTGACAAAGCCTGTTTTTTACAGGTATATAGGTATAACATTGTCACTTGCTATCGCAGCCGGGATTTACCTTGTCATCAATACCGGTCCGCTAACCCCTGTCCTTGCGCTTCTTGGTCTTTTCTTTCTTCTCTTCTACACCTGGCCGCTCAAGTATATCGGTATGGGCGAACCGACTGTTATACTGGTGTGGGGTCCGCTTATGATTGGAGGCACCTATTACGTGGCCGGCGGTTCGGTCTGGAGCTGGGAGGTGGCTTTGATCGGACTCATATATGCTATAGGGCCCACATCGGTACTGTTCGGCAAGCATACCGACAAGCTCAGGGAAGATAAGGCAAAAGGGGTAAATACCCTTCCGGTGATCCTGGGCGAAAAAGTTGCCAGGTACACAAATGCGGGTATGTGGGTGTCGCAGTACTTACTCGTAGGAGTTCTGGTTGCCACCGGAACCGTCAGTCCAGTCATGCTGATAACACTGCTGGCCATACCGAAGCTCTTATGGGCTTACAGGGTTTACTCAAAGCCCAGGCCGGAATCGGAACCGGCCGATCTGCCAAAGGGCGTGTGGCCGCTTTACCTTTCAGCCCATGCATTCAATTATAACAAGAGGTTTGGGGGACTGTTCCTGCTGGGACTTATAGCCGATGCAATCCTGTTTAAAACCGGATGGTACTTTGTTTTCTGACTGCCAGGCCTGCCAGGGATTTCCTGAAATTATCGCAGATACCTTCCGGGTAATACCCTGCCAGAGTATTACCGGGTCAGGGAAAGGGGATTAAAAGATGAATTAAATAATATAGTAGTTTAAATCCGGGTAATTACCCGGATTTACCTATTTTTATCCAAAATTCAAAACCAGATAACATGCGTTTAAAGTTTACAGCGGTCATACTGTTGTCAATCATTATTGCCGGTTGCGCCGAACTTCGGCAGATTGCCGAACAGCTCGATTCACCGCGTCCCCTGACCAACCAGGAAGTGATTGACGGGTTAAAGCAGGCGCTGACCATTGGAGCCGATTCCGCTGCCTCAGGGCTTTCAGCAACCGACGGGTACTACCGCGATCAGGCGGTCAGGATACTTCTGCCTCCCGAGGCACAGGTTATTACAGAGAACCTCTCGCTTATACCCGGAGGTAAAAAGCTGATCGATGATGTCATCCTTCGAATAAACAGGGCAGCAGAAGATGCGGCAAAAGAGGCTGCACCAGTATTTGCTGCTGCAGTCCGCAACATGACCATCCAGGATGGTTTTGCAATACTGAGAGGCGAAAATGATGCTGCCACCCAATATCTCAGGTCAGCTACCTGGAATGAGCTGTACGGACTATACCAGCCACGTATTAAAAACTCGATTGACAGGCCCATTGCCGGCAACATATCTACCGGCGAGTCCTGGGATGTACTAACCGGACAGTGGAACAGGATCGCCAACTCCGCCATGGGCAGGATGTCTGATCTCAAACCGGTAGATGTGGAGCTGGACAGGTACCTTACCGAAAGAGCGCTTGACGGACTTTTTCTAAAACTTGCAGAACAGGAAGAGCTTATCCGGACAAATCCGGCTGCCAGGGTAACCGACCTTTTAAGGAGAGTATTCGGGCAGGGCTGACGTACATGGTAACTGACCCGCTCCGGCAAAGTTTTTTGTTTTATTTATGACCCCAGATGCCGGTTTACTTCTGCCATGAGCTTTTTGGTCATAGCTTCGTTACTTGTTCCTGAAGCGGCTTCACCTGTCCCGTCTTTCGATATCAGATCTGATCTCAAACGTTCCAGTGCGGTTTGCATCACAAGGTCGTGATCGAACGCCAGGGGCGGAACATCCCCTGTCCTGAACCACCGGGCACCGGCGGCATCATCGCCGGCAACAGGATCAGTATCGTTCATATTAACCACAGCATAGAACACAACAGATATCACTCTCCCTCTCGGGTCACGGTCTACATCACTAAAAGCACCGAGCTGCCTGAGATTAATGTTGTCTAAGCCTGTCTCCTCCTTAAGCTCCCGCTTTGCACACTGCTCTACTGTTTCATCAATATTAAGGAAGCCTCCCGGAAATGCCCACCGGCCCTTATATGGTTCTTTACCCCTTTCAATCAGCAGGATATTCAGATCCTTCCCGTCAAATCCAAACAGCACGCAATCTGAACTTACAGCCGGACGTGGATAATCATAACAATACTTGCCCATAGCGGTGGTTTCTTTTCTTAAACCCAGATGAATCTGTTCCTATAAACCATTCCTCAATGACCTGTAAAGGCCCGGATATATTCTGTTGACAAACCTGGAGGCATGCCACCGCCAGCTGAGAAGATGATATGGCTACAATCTTCGACACACCGCAGGCAAAGTCAGATTTTATCTTATGCTCTGCTTCGTGAATTTTGATTTATCAATTAAACAGCCGCTGTATATCAAAAGTAAGCGACCTGATTTCCAACCATAGTTACACAATATACCCGTTTTATATCCTCACATAATTGGTGCCGTAAGGGTACCGCTGCGGCCTGCTCAGCATCGCATTGGCTGCATCATTGTCAATAAACCTTTCCGCCCTCGGGTTCCAACTTAACTCGCCGGGTATCTTCATGGCAATATGGCTTATCAGGCAAACGGTACATGCGCGGTGACCGGTCTCAACATTACATATGGGCTCTTTACGGCTCACTATGCAGTCCAGCCAGTTTCCGTAATGGTCTTCGCTTCGGTAGAGGTTGATCTCTCCCCGGCCGGGTGTAGCTTTCAGTATTTCAGGGTCGCTTGCATCCAGCGCCCTGCGGCTTGCATCAGCCTCCACAGGATCACTGGCAGTGGCAGTGTATGCGCCCCGCGAGACAAATATCCACCCGTCGGTTCCCTCATACCGGATGCCGTTCGGGAAGCCCCCACTGGTATACATGGTTATACCGTTTTCATATTCGGCTTTTACCATGAAATCGCCATGTACGTTCCATGTACCCGATTTTGGGAACTCTGCCACCGCCTGGACAGTCACCGGGCCCGTATATTCGGTATCCATACCCCAGGCTGCCGAGTCAAAATGATGCTGGCCCCAGCCGGTTATCATGCCCGAACCGTAATTTTCTAACCTCAGCCAGCCCGGGCGTCCGTAACCATCCTGAGGGTGAACCCCATTCTCGGTGTAGGGTACCACGGGTGTTGAACCCAGCCACATATCGAAGTTCAGGTTAGGCGGAACAGGCATTTCAGGAAAAACAGGCCCGGCAGGGTCTCCCGGCAGACCAACCTTCACGGTATGCAACCTGCCTATCCTTCCGTTCCTCACCAGCTCAGCAGCTAAACGGAATTGCTCGGATGACCGCTGCTGAGTGCCCACCTGCAGAATAACCCCCTGCCTTCTTACAACATCGCTCATCTGGCGGCCTGCGGCAACTGTAAGTGAATTGGGCTTTTGAAGATAAATATCCTTTCCGGCCAGCGCAGCCTCCATGGCAGGCTGTTCATGCCAGTGGTCCGGGGTGCTTATTATCACAGCGTCGATATCGGGATCCAGGAGCATTTCCCTGTAATCATCATACATCTTAACATCGACGTAGCCGGAGCTACCGGTTTTTTGATTATAAAAATCTTCTATCATCTTTTTGCCGTCAGCCATCCGTTTGCTGTCCACATCACAAACAGCAACGAAACGGGCATTATCATATTTAATGGTTCCATTCACATCACTGCGTCCCATCCGCCCGCAGCCTATTTGTCCGATATTGATCTTACCCGAGGGGGCGTTCTTGCCAAATACCGAGGAGGGAACTATTGTGGGCATTACAATTGCTCCCGCAGCTGTGGCAACAGTGTTTTTTAAAAATACTCTACGCTTCATACTTTAATAATATTTTATTAGAAATTATTCTGATTTGTATAAGTCGAACTGTTCTGCTATCCCGGCTTCTTTATGATCGCCCGAATGAACCAGTACCCTGTATCTCAGATTCACCTTTTCACCCTTTTTCAGCACAGTACCTTTATCGTGGTCTTCCGGCCAGAACATAGGGGTTGGGGAGAAAAAACCATAGTCGCGGGTAAACCATGGAGCCGGATACCATCTGTTTGAAGGATGCTGCATGATAGCCATTCCTTCATATTCTCCCATTCGTTTTCCGTAATAATCGATCCATGGCGAAGGTTTTCCGAAAGTACCATTCTCACCGGTATAACCTTCTGCGTTAATCATAATCCCTCCGTTAATTACCGCCAAGTCGGGATCCATCCTTCCACTGAAAAGCGAATGGTTGGTACGTGCTATCCTGACATCTTCGAGCATAAGCAGTTCAATATCAAAATCTATCTGATACAGACCATCTGAAGGCGCAGATACAGTTATCCTGCGGGTATCTTTAATAGGTGAAGCTGCTCCGGGACGGGTCCATATGCATTCATTTTCAATCACAACACGGTCACCACCTTTTTCAATAATATCTTCACGGACTGATAAAATTTGTCCCCGTTCCAGGCCCTCCTGCCAATAATTACCACCATTTACATGGTCGCAGCCAAAGAAAAGCGAACTGTGGTGTGGAAAGTTGGCATTGCGCTTGGATGTGACACTCGCATGGGAGGGTCCGTTAACCGGGTAAAAATAGGGATATTTTTCTTCCGCTGAAAAAATGTAGGTGGTAAATAATCTGTTGTTGATAAA
>SLRB01000179.1 GCA_007131165.1 Bacteroidales bacterium
TATTCCGCCACCGCCGAATCCGCCTCTTATGGATTGCATTTCAAAAAGGTTCATGCTGCTGTTGTCAAGTCTGCTAAAAAATTCCTGGGTTTTCATGGTTGTAATTTTTTTGGGTTAATTTTTATGATTTATATTTTAGTGATTTCAGAATTGGTGCCCCTCTATTAAGAGGTGCATAAAATCGAAAAACGTGACAATGGTTTGAAAATAGTTTTCATGTTTTTTGGTGCCGCAGGCATCGTTAAAAATCAGAAAAACAAGATGATAGGATTAATGAAAAATTTTTGAAAATTTTTTGGTCCGATGCAGGAGTTTTCACCGTTTTTTGTGCCGGAATTTCAAAAACAAGGGTGTTTTTATCGAAAAAAAATGAACAGGGCGGACTTTTACACGATAATTTGCCGAAATTCTTATTTTTACAGGAAATATAACGCGACAATCAATGCTGGTAACCGACAAGACGAAGACTAACAGATCTTTACGTGCGGTTTTGTTCGCAGTCCTCCCGGCAGCACTCCTGTTTCACGGTACTTCCTCTGCTGTTCCGGTACCTGACGCATCTGATCAGGATGTCGATTCATCCGGCATATATAACAATCTTGGCGTTCAGAGCTACAGGTCGGGTGATTATGAACAGGCAGAGGCCCATTTCATATATTCGCTGCAGATAAAGATGCGGGCGCAGGGTGAGCTTTCGGCCGATATGGTTACAACCTATTCAAACCTCGGGGCGGTAAACAGGAGGCTCAACAACCCTGCCGAGGCAATGCAATACTATGACACAGCAGCTTATATTTCCATAAACCACCTCGGCAGCGACCATCTTTGGCTGGGCGCTGTTTACCAGAACCAGGCAAACCTGCTTAGGGAGCAGGGGGATTATGCGAGGGCGCACTCATACTACGACAATGCCCTGCGCATCTTCAGCCTGCATGACCAGCAGCGCCATATCGGCACTCTTTACAACAACCAGGGAATTGCTTATGAAAGGTCCGGCAATATCGCTATGGCAAAGGAGTATTACCTGCGCTCCATTGAGATCAGGAGGCAGCATGATCCGCTGCAGGAGTTCATTCCGCTGCTTAACCTGGCGAATTGTTATATGACCGCGGGGCTGACCGGGGAAGCGGACAAGTATTACAGGCTGGCGGAGGGGGCAGCATTAGATAACTGGGGGAGCGAACATTTGCATCTTGCACAATGCCTGATGAATTACGGACGTTTCCTGGTTACTGAAACGGATGAACCCGGGAGGGGGTATGAAAAGCTTCAGGGAGCCCTGGAGATATACCGGTCAGTACAGGGTGACAAGGGACAAAGGATAGCGCGGACGCTCATAAACATAGGGTTTTACTTTGAGATAAGCGGTAATCCCGAGGCAGCAATCGGCTATTACCAGGAATCGTTGACGGCAAACAGCACCACTTTTGACTCTGCCGGTCCCTTTGAAAACCCATCGGCAGAAGATCACTTCTTTTCACAGGAGGCTGCGGTTAGCAGCCTGAGGCACAAGGCGGGTGCTTTTTACCTGATGTCAGGTAATGGCAACAGCAGCGAATATCTGGAAGAGAGCCTGTCGGCATTGACGGTGGCTACTGAATTGATAGAGAAGATGCGCACCGTCTACCAGTCCGAGGAAAGCCGGCTCGCGCTTGCTGCAAACGAGCATGAGGTATTTATGGGGGCGGTTCATGTGTCGGGTGATTTATACAGGCTGACAGGAGATAAATATTTTTTGGAACAGGCCTTTATGTTTTCGGAAAGGAGCAAGGCCGGTGGTTTACTGGCAGCAATCAGGAACATTGAGGCAAGGTCTTTCGGAGGCGTGCCGGCAGAGCTTATCAGCCGCGAGCAGAGCCTGTCGGGGCGCGTTGCAGCATACAGTGAGCTGATATATGAGGAGCAGAGGCTTCCCGACCCCGACTCCCGGAGGATTTCGCTATGGCAGGAAAGGCGCTTTACACTTGAGAACGAGCTGCATTCTCTTATAATGCAGCTTGAGGAGGAGTACCCCGATTACTATTCGCTGAAATACAATCTACAGGTATTGTCGGCAGGCGAGGCAATGGAGGAGCTTGGGCAACGGGATGCCCTCGTGTCGTATGTGTACAACGATTCGCTGGTATATATTTTTGCGGTTACCAACCGAGATACCCGCTTCTGGACGGTACCCACCGGAAATATTGCTGATGAACAGCTCGGAAAGATGATGAACGTGCTCAGTGGTGGCAATCTTGACCGCAGCGTTTCTGACGATTTCAGCTCCTTTAAAGGTGCATCACGCTATTTTTACAAGCTGCTTCTTGAACCGGTGGTTGAATTTACCGGAAAGAGGAGGCTGGTAATTGTTCCTGACGGACTGCTTGCATACCTGCCCTTTGAGCTGCTGCTAACCTCGGAAACAAACCGGCAGACCAATAACTACCGCGACCTGCCTTATCTTCTGAGGGAACTGACTGTGTCTTATTCCTACTCTGCCACTCTCTGGCAGGAGAGCCTCCGGAAATCATCACTGTCGCCGAAAAAGGTCCTGGCAATGGCCCCCGGCTATGAATACAGGGAAACTGCCGGCGACAATACAAGTCGCAGCAGGCAGTATTACAGAGACAAGCTGGTGCCACTCCCGGGTGCCAGGGAGGAGGCTGTAAGGATCTCAGAATTGATGGACGGGCGTGCCTTGCTCGACGACGAGGCAACGGAAGAGAATTTTAAGCTTCTGGCCGGGGACTACGGTCTGCTGCACTTTGCCATGCATACCCTGATAGATGACGACAACCCCATGTTCTCAAAGCTCGTTTTTTCCGGCACTGAAGAGGGCGGTGAAGACGGGTTGCTTAATACTTATGAAATTTATAACCTTGAACTGAATGCCGGACTCGCGGTGCTGAGTTCCTGCAGGAGCGGCTACGGAGCCATGAAGCGGGGCGAGGGTGTTATGAGCCTGGCCAGGGGGTTTATCTATGCAGGTGTCCCGTCAATTGTGATGACCCACTGGGAAATAGAGGACAAATCGGGCGCCGAGATAATGGTGAGCTTCTACAAATACCTGCTGAGGGGGTACAGGAAAGATGAGGCGTTACGTATGGCAAGGCTTGATTTTCTTGATAATTCAGACCAGCTGCGGGCACACCCCTACTTCTGGGGAGCCTATGTATGTATAGGCGATCCCGGAAGGCTTTTCAGGTCTTACCGGCATCTTTACCCGGCTCTCACAATTTTTGTTCTTGCACTGGCCGTTGTTTTTGTGGTATGGCGCGGGTACCTGCCCGGGAAAAAACGGAGATGACAATGACCGGCTTAAGTGCGGCTATTGTTGCCGAAGGCGGTTCCTCTTCCTGAGTTCAATATATTCCGGGTCTTCACTGACCATCTTCATCAGCTGTTGCATGCAAAGGTATTTTTTTCTCCTTCCGTAATCATCGCTGGTGTAGTTCATTCTTTTTGCTATCTCCCTGAACGTCTTTTTCCTGAGGAACATCTTGATAACCCTTTTGCAATCGCCGGGCAACTTCCGGTAATGCCGCTGAAATATCTTCTCATTCTGGTTTTCGAGATATTCACTGTACTCCTTATCGCTTATCCCTTCCTCGACAACATCAGTGTTTACATCGCCATCCTTAACAGCCCCTCTATCCGTATCAGGCAGAATTCCAGCAACGGTGTCATCTGTTTCTCCTGTTTCATCTTCATCACTCTTATATGCACTATCATGCCTTATATTGTTTTGCCTGAACCATATAAACCTGCAGAGAACAATAAAATAGTTATGGAATGATGACTTAATCTTCAGCTCTTCCTTTACCAGCCGGTTGAATATTAATATCAGCCCTTCCTGGAAAAGGTCCCTGGCATCCTGCTCACCCCCCCCGTGTTTCAGGACCATGCGCTGAACCTGCGGAAAATATTCCTTGTAGATGTATTCCAGAGTACTATTCTTTCTCTGTCTTATGCCATTGAGAATAGTTTTATCGGAATACTTTTCCACA
>SLRB01000053.1 GCA_007131165.1 Bacteroidales bacterium
ATACAAAACACCATGCAGCATATATCAATAATCTTAATGCGGCAGTTGAAAATACACCGGCAGCCGGGATGAGCCTGGAAAAAATGATGGCAGGTGTTTCACAACATTCTGTTGCTGTCAGGAATAACGGGGGTGGTCATTATAACCACAGCCTCTTCTGGGAGATAATGTCTCCCAATGGCGGAGGTGAGCCTTCTGGTGAACTGTTGAATGCAATTGTTTCATCTTTCGGGTCTTTTGGTGCTTTTAAAGATGAGTTTTCCCGGGCTGCAGCTACAAGGTTCGGTTCGGGATGGGCATGGCTTGTAAAAAATGACAGCGGGCTGGTTGTAAGCTCAACACCAAATCAGGACAATCCGCTTATGGATGTGGCTGATGTAAAGGGTACGCCCGTACTTGGTATCGATGTATGGGAGCATGCATATTACCTGCATTACCAAAACAGGCGCCCGGATTATATTGCGGCTTTCTGGAATGTAATTGACTGGGATGCTGTTGCGGCAAAGTTTCGCGGCAGGTAACATAAAAAAGTACAGGACAATTTGGTTAGTTAGGTTATAAATGGTTGGTTTAGGTTAGTTTAGTTCAGAAGGAGCCGGTGCAGCAGTGCCGGCTCCTTCAGTTCTTAAGGGGATGTGTTGCTTTCAGTTAGATTTTTTCAGCGAGCACTGCCGGTTTTTGATGGGATGTGTTGATTTCAGTTAGAAGCCTTACAGGGAGCACTGCCGGTTTTTTATTGTAATTCCGGGTTGATCCGGTCAGGTATTTTTTGTAATAGCTGAAGGATTTTGCTAAATTGTGGGTGGCTAAACTATGTTGAACAATCAAAAACCTTAAATTATGGCATTTAAACTACCGGACCTGCCTTACGGGCAGGAAGACCTTGCTCCCGCCATGTCTGAAAAGACGATAAGCTTTCATTACGGGAAGCACCATCAGGCTTATGTGAACAATCTGAACAACCTGATTGAGGATACCAGCTTTAAAGACGCATCTCTTGAGAAGATTGTGATGGAGGCTGAAGGCAGCATTTTTAATAATGCAGCCCAGGTGTGGAACCATACATTCTTCTTTGAATCTCTTACCCCGGGTGGAGGTGGTGAGCCGGAGGATGATCTGTCCAGGGCAATAGAGAGAGAATTTGGTTCATTCGGTAAATTCAGGGATGAATTCAGTAAAGCCGGGGCTACACTCTTTGGCTCGGGGTGGGTCTGGCTTGTAAAGAATGATTCCGGGAAGCTGGATATTATTCAGGAGGGTAATGCCGGAAATCCTCTCAGGAAAGGATTGACACCGCTGCTTACACTTGATGTGTGGGAGCACGCTTATTATCTTGATTACCAAAATAAGAGGCCTGATTATATAAGTGCCTTCTGGGAAATAGTAGATTGGAAAAAGGTCAGTAGCCGGTATTGATTATACCGGCTACCTTTACTGCTGGTTTCTGCAAATTCCATTGCCAGGCTAATTACTGCGGCTCTGTCTGAGAAAGCCAGAGCGCATGGTTATTAGCTTGCTGACCTGAGTTTTGCAGTAACCGCACCCCAGTCCACTACATCCCAGAATGCTGAGATGTAGTCACCCCTCCGGTTCTGATATTTGAGGTAATATGCATGTTCCCATACATCAATGCCAAGTATGGGAACTCCTCTTTCATCAGGAGGAACTATATCCATTAAGGGATTATCCTGATTGGGAGTGGAGGTGACCTTCAACTGCCCGTTATCTGCGATCAGCCATGCCCATCCCGAACCGAACCTTGTGGCTGCAGCACCCGAAAACAGCTCCCTGAATTTTTCAAATGAGCCGAAAGAGCTGTTTATGGCCGAGAGCAATTCACCCGTGGGGCGGCCGCCACCATTTGGCGACATGACCTCCCAGAACAGATTGTGGTTGAAATGGCCTCCACCGTTGTTTCTTACTGCTGTTGAGAATGAGGCTATGTTCCTGTTGATTGCTTCCAGTGTCATACCTTCACTGCCGGTTCCTTCCAGAGCGTTGTTCAGGTTGTTCACATAAGCCTGATGGTGCCGGGTATGATGGATCTCCATGGTGCGGGCATCAATGTGGGGCTCAAGTGCATCATACGAATATGGCAGCTCCGGGAGCCTGAATTTGCCTTGTTCTGCTATTGCGCCGGTACTATTGGGATCTTTCATTCTGTATTCCATGTTTGCCATGAGAGGTGCAGTTAACATGCCTCCCAGGCCAAGAAGTCCTGTTCTGAGAAATGTCCTTTTATTCATTTTAATTTTCGTTTTTTAGTTCTCTTGTTTTAACTCATTATAAATAACAATAACCGGCGTGAATTTGTTCAATTAGGTTTTGTGCCGTCAGTCTAAGGGGCTGTTTACAGGTAAAACTTTTAAATTAATCAGAAAAATCGGTCAATTCGCGGAAAAATCAAATGAAATGTAACCCCTGCCCTTTGTTGCACGTTTATTTGGTAAACCGCCTTTAAGGCATTTTGCAGAAATTGTTTAAACCTGCAGAACAAAAAGGTTAGTTTGGAGATGATGAACCCTGGATTTGTTATCCCGGCCATAACAAAATAAGAAGTCTGGAGGGACAGATTAAGTGGCTGTATGTTGGTGGTTACTGGAATATTTATATTTACCGGGTTTCCTGGGTTAGGTTTTTTTGCTATTTTGCTGAGTCTTTTATATGAACAGAAAACATATATACCGTTTTGGATTTCTCAGGATTGCTGCCGCAATACTCTTGTTCTTTTTGCTCTTACCGGCAGTTGTCAGGGCCCAGGACCCCCAGTTTTCGCAGTTTTACGCCAATCCCCTTTATCTTGCCCCTTCCTTTGCAGGCCTTACCGAGGGGAGCCGTATTGGTGCAAACTACCGTAACCAGTGGCCGCAATTACCCGGGAAATTTGTGACCTACACTTTTTCCTATGATCATTGGTTTGACCAGTATGACAGTGGTGCTGGCATCCTGTTCATGCAGGATATGGCGGGTAGCGGCAATTTGCGCACAACTAACATAGGGGTGCAGTATTCATATGATTTCCCGATCAACCCTGAATGGCATATGAGGCCGGGTGTGCATTTTTTCTATACCGAGAGGGCTATTGATTTTGACAAGCTGGTTTTTAGCGATCAGATATCACCTGACGGGCAGCGGCCCACTACTATCGAGATACCACCTCTAAGCAGGAGAGGTGGGGTTGATTTCTCGACATCGGCAATGGTGTATTCGGAGGACTACTGGTTTGGTGTTGCAGTCGACCACCTGCTAAGGCCCAACCATTCACTTTATGAGTTTGACGGCCCCGATGCCGAAAATGCATATGTACCTGTCAAATATTCTCTTTTTGGCGGAACAAAATTTACCCGTGGCGGCAGAACGATCAGACGGCTCGAGGAAAGCCTGCAGGTTGCATTCCTTTACCGGCAGCAGGGACCTTTCAACCAGCTTGACCTGGGTATGTACTGGTACAGGAATCCTATCGTTGTTGGGGCATGGTACAGGGGATTGCCCGGTATAAGCAGTGGTGGGCAGGATGCTGTTATCTTCCTTGTAGGATACAAGATAGACCAGTTCAATATAGGCTATAGTTTTGACTTCCCGGTTTCCCGGCTACTTGGATCGACGGGAGGTGCCCATGAAATATCGATAACCTATTCATGGTCATCTATCCGGATACCCCGGAAACCGAGAATGGTACCCTGTCCTGAGTTTTAATCTACAGAAAATCAATAATGTTCTCTTCCCGTTGTGTGCCATTGACACAGGTGCAGGTTGTTAATGTATCTGTTTTTTTATTTGTCAATGTGTAATTTTTAATGAATAAAATTTGACTTCGCCAATTTTGCATGCAATATTTGACTTTTAAATGTTATTCAAATAATGCAAAATTCATCTACATTTCTTCTGTAAAAAAAGCCGAAATTTTGTTCTAAAAAAATACAAAATTTCGACTTACAGAAGGAACCGCTTCGCTTTACCATAAAATTTTTTCATGCGTCTGTGTG
>SLRB01000059.1 GCA_007131165.1 Bacteroidales bacterium
ATTTAAATTATCTTGCGATAGTTGCATTGATTGCCATTCCTTTGTTTACCTGGCTTTTTGGAACCCGGGAGTCACCACTGGATTATACACTGAGTATGATTGGTAATAAACTTGGATACAGAATAAATTTTATTACCTGGGGTATTTCTGTCGGTTTGTTACTGACTTTTTTCCTGCTCAGGTTATATGTACTGAAATCTTTCCGTAATCCAAGGGCACGCAGACTGTTAGTATGGTCACTGATATTTTTGATCCTTACAGTACTGATACCTGCAGTAGAGCACCTGCCCATACTCAAAAAGCTTCATGCCATTGCTGCAGTGGCTTTCGGCTTATCACTAAGTGCATCCTTGTATATGTTTGTACGCTTCCTGCACAGTATTGATGAAAAAGTAAGCATAAGGTCTATGTGGTTCTTGCTGACTGTTGTTTTCGGCTCTATTCTTTTATTTTTTCTTTTTGGTAATACCGGGGTTTTCGAATTGTTTTTCTTCTTTTCAATAACCCTGTTCCTGTTTATACTAAGCAAGTGGGTTCTGCGTGAATGAATTGTTGAAATAATCAGTTGGAAACATCTTATTTCGGGAAACTGATTTGCATAAAACTATGCTCTCCAAAATAATAAGTGGTGGCCAGACAGGAGCAGACGGTCGACTTTTGTATAAAAGCACAGAAGCCTATTGCAGGGTCTAATCTCCGAAATATTTTTTATCCACTGAATACCCTCCTGAGCCGTTAAAAATCACAAAGATGCTTACAAGAAGCATTGAAATATCCAGCCTTGCAGCATGGGCAAATGTCCAGAAACCATCTGAAAACTGGGGGAATTTAGTCGTGATAATGGCTACAATCATGGTAATTGCGAGTGGGATAGCAGCAAGCCGCGAAACCAGCCCTATCAAAATAAGAAAGCCGCCCAGGGTTTCAAAAAAGCCTACAAAATAAGCGGTGAATTCAGGCATCGGGAACCCCATTTCAATAAAACGGCCAGGCCCCATATCGTCAGGGAATATGAACTTTTGCAGACCTGCAACAAGAAATACATAACCCAGGATAAGGCGAATTAGCAGGTAACCCGAAATTTGGTTGATTTTAAAAATTTGCTGTTTCATTACAATTAGAATTTAATGTTAACAGTTTATTTACTCTTAATTGCCATTTACGAAGATAAGATATTGAGGCGAAAAAACTTGATTATTTCTTAAATGGTTTTACTTACTGGTGCTGAAAATCAGTACCGGCTTGCGCCATGGTGTATTTTACATTCATGTATGTTGCTGTTACCATAATAGTCGGGTTGCTTGCCGCCAGGATGGTCGCGTTCGGGATTATTTCCAGTTCCCTTACGGGGATGAGTATGGCTTCAAGTATATTGTCTGGCTGTTTTATGGTTACCTTGTATACAATAATCCTTAGCAGCTTCTCTAAAGAAAATAAATTATGAAAAACACATGCCATCTTTACACAGACCTGGCCTGGCTGTGGCCGATGTGGGGAGATCCGGCTGAGTACGCAGATTATTGCCGGCACATCACGCGACTCATCCGACAGTACACCAGGCGACCGGCAACTACCTTGCTGGATATCGGGTGTGGGGGAGGGAAGAACATCCTGAACCTGAAGCGGGAGTTCTCGGTCACCGGACTGGACCTGAGTCCCACCATGCTTGCCCAGGCTGAAGAGTTGAACCCGGAGTGCGCTTTTATTCAGGATGATATGCGGACATTCAGATTAGATCAGACATTCGATGCCATTCTGATGGACGATGCGATCTCATACATGAACTGCCGTAAGGATTTTGAGGCAGCATTGCGCACTGCATATGCGCACCTTAATGCAGGCGGTGTTATGGTAGTCACACCAGATGTGACTATTGAAACTTTTAAGCAGAACAAAACAACTGTCACACAATCGAAGCGGGATGGGTTGGAGGTTGTTTTTGTCGAAAACACATATGATCCCGACCCCGCCGACGAGCAATATGAAACGACAGTTCTATATCTGATAAGGGATCGCGGCCGGTTGCGGATAGAGACCGATCATTGGACTTTGGGTATTTTCTCCATTGATACATGGAGGAAAGTTCTTCGCTACACGGGTTTTGACCTGCATGAGCGGCAATACAACCAGGAAGGTGATGAGTATACGATTTTCGCCTGTGTGAAAGCCAGATAAATTCCGAACCAGCAGATACGATAATCTTGAACATTTATTGATATGAAACGCCCATGTGCTGACACACACAAAATAGAACGTATAAAGCATGGGCGTTCCATCGGAATTGAAATATTGAATATGAGTTACCTGTAAAACATAATTAATTGAATACTAACTTGATAAACATGCTTTATACAGATGAATCCAGCAAACATTTATGAATCAATTCCTGAAAACCCTGATACCGAAATATTTAATGATATAATCAGTACCCCGCATGTCAGGATAGAAAGAATTATTTCAAAAGGGCACACTCCACCTGAGGACGGCTGGTATGATCAGGAAGAGAATGAATGGGTCATGGTTCTCCAGGGTTCAGGGACTTTAACATTTGAAGATGGTTCAGTTGCTCATCTGTCGAAGGGTGATCATATAAATATCCCTGCACACTGCAGGCACAGAGTGTCGTGGACTGATCCGGATCAATTAACTATCTGGCTGGCGGTGTTTTATAAGTAATTGTTTGCGGGATTACCGGAAGTTAACAATTTGGATTGCTAAGAAATACTAACATTTCATGAACTGGAAGTTTTTTGCATCATGGGTTCCGGGAATTCCGATTGCCATTGCCAATGGCGTTATACGAGAATATTGGTATCAGCAATTCCTGCCCGAGCAGCAATCTCATCAACTTTCTACCTTAAGCTTCATAATATTTTTTGGGGTTTACGTCTGGGTTATTATCAATTGGTTGAAACTTCCTTCAGCACGGGCAGCCTTCCGGCTCGGACTTACCTGGCTTGTGTTGACTATTGCCTTTGAATTTCTGTTCGGGCATTATGTAATGGGCCATTCCTGGACAACCCTGTTTCAAGACTACAATATTCTTGCCGGCCGCTTATGGGTTCTGGTGCTTGTCTGGATTGCCTTAGCTCCTGTCATTTTCTATAAGATCAGGGCAGGGCAGTCATCTTCTGCTGCCTGAATAATTGCCGGAAACAGCAGTGCTTGTAAGCAATTATTGAATCGTTTTATGCAGCTGAATAAATCTATGAAACAATTGCAAATTAAATATCCTGAAACCGGTATCTGCGGTCTGTCCTGCAGGCTATGTCCAAATTACCACACAGAAGGCAAAAGCAGATGTGGCGGGTGCAAAAGCCAATACCGGATTGGTGCAGGTTGCCCGTTTATTACCTGTGCAATCAAGAAAAAGAAGGTTGAGTTTTGCTGGGAATGTGCCGAAAGTGCAACTTGCATGAAGTGGCAAAGGCACCGGGAGTTCAGCCGGGAGCACGACACTTTTGTCTGCTATCAAAAGCTTGAAGATAATATTACATATATTCAGCAACATGGTGTTGATGCTTTTGAGAAAGAGCAGAAAACCAGAGAACAATTGCTGAAAGAGATGTTACAGAGCTTCAATGAAGGGCGTTCCAGGAGATACTATTGCATTGCGGCAACTATTATGGAGATTGATCAACTGGAAGCGGCTCTGAGCCAGGCAAAGAAGGAATCCTCCGGATCTGACATCAAAGAACGGTCCAGGGTTTTACATAGCATACTAAACGAAATTGCCAAAAAAAATCAATACTACCTGAAATTGAGAAAGTGAGGCAGAAAAGAATCCTTGATTTAATACATTGAATTGTTTTATGGACCTGGAAATATGCTTTGACTATAAAACACTGAGTACAATAATTCTTGTCTGTAGTAAGGCTGAGTGTTGTATTTCATAATGATGTGTATATTTATGAAATGATTAGAATAAGCTATTCCGGTTAAGTTATTTGGAATTTTTATTATTTAATCAAA
>SLRB01000031.1 GCA_007131165.1 Bacteroidales bacterium
ACTTTTGGCGTCATTCAACCGTGACAGGTCAAGCCCTGTCCCTACGATTTGGTTTGGGATAACAGGGCGGGCCGGTCCAGCCCGGCCCATACATTTCAGGCTTGTTGGGTTGGTTTGAAGAAACGATGCTGGGGCCGGTTTGATGGGTTGGTGGTGAAATTGTTTTGGGATATTCCGGGGCAATAATGGAAATTATCCGGGACAATTCCAGCCCATTGGCGTCATTCAACCCGGACAGGTCAGGCCCTGTCCCTGGTATGAATTTTTACCGGGAGGGAAAGTATTCTTCAAAAAATATGCATAAAAATTAACTGTTTTTCTATATTTTAGCTTTTTGAATCAAAATCCTTTGCTTTTATGTAAAGTCAGCCGTTCATGAACAAAAAATCCCTTTCAGAACGTGATATCTGCTCAAAGTTTATCAACCCGGCACTGGCAAAAGCGGGCTGGGATTCCCGCAGGCAGGTGCGCGAAGAAGTGCATTTTACAGATGGGCGCATTATCGTACAGGGAAGCCTGCATACCCGGGGAAAAAGCAAACGGGCGGATTATATCCTGTATTACAAACCGGGTGTACCCATAGGGGTTATTGAGGCAAAGGATAACAATCAACCTGCAGGTGCGGGTATGCAGCAGGCCCTGGAATATGCACAGATCCTTCAGGTGCCGTTTGTTTTTACCTCCAATGGCGATGGTTTTGTGTTTCACGACAGGACAGTAAAAACCGGACAAAAGGAAAAGGTACTGAGGCTGGATGAATTTCCATCACCCGATGAACTGTGGAGTAAATTTCTGGATGAGATCAATGTGAGAAGTCCTGAGGCCAGAGAGGTTCTGGAACAGGAATATTATGTGGATGAAAGCGAGAAAAGACCCCGTTATTACCAGCAAAATGCCATCAACCGGACCATTGAAGCCATTGCCCGCGGACAAGACCGCATACTGCTGGTGATGGCCACCGGTACCGGGAAAACCTACACCGCATTCCATATCATCTGGCGCCTCTGGAAAACAGGCACCAAAAGCCGCATTTTGTTTCTGGCCGACAGGAATGCATTGCTCACCCAGACCAAAAACGGTGATTTCTCCCCCTTTGGCAACGATATCATGCACATCATCCGCAACCGTAGAATAGACAAATCATACCAGATCTATTTTGCCCTTTACCAGGGCCTCACAGGGGTGGATGAGATAAAGAATGTGTACAGGGAGTTCAGCCCGGATTTTTTCGATCTGGTGGTGATTGATGAGTGCCACCGGGGCAGTGCAGATGAAGCATCGGCCTGGCGCGAAGTGCTGGAGCATTTTAACAATGCCACACAAATCGGCCTCACGGCCACACCCAAAGAAACCCGGGATGTTTCCAACATTGCTTATTTTGGTGAGCCTGTTTATACCTACAGTCTGAAACAGGGAATAGATGACGGCTTTTTGGCTCCTTACAAAGTGGTGCGTATCAGCATCAATGTGGACGAAGGCTGGCGGCCTTCCAAAGGGCTTCGGGATAAATACGGGCATGAGGTGGAAGACCGTATTTACAACCTGAAGGATTACGACCGTACCCTGGCCATTGATGAACGTACCCAGGTGATTGCGCAAAAAATTACCGAATTCCTGAAGTCCACCGACCGGTACGCCAAAACCATCGTTTTCTGTGTCGATATCGATCATGCCACCCGCATGCGGCAGGCATTGATCAATGAAAACGCCGACATGGTGGCCAAACACTGGAATTACGTAGTTAAGATTACCGGCGATGACGAAGTGGGCAAACAGGAACTGGACAACTTCACCGATGTGGAAGAACGCATGCCGGTTATCGCCACAACCTCAAAAATGCTCACCACCGGTATCGACACCAAAATGGTGAAGCTGATCGTGCTGGAGTCGAACATTGGCTCCATGACAGAGTTCAAGCAGATCGTGGGCAGGGGAACCCGCATCCGTGAAGCCGACGGCAAGGTGTTTTTCACCCTCATGGATTTCCGCAAGGCCACCAATCTGTTTGCCGACCCCAACTTCGACGGCGATCCGGTGCAGATATATGAACCTTCAAACCATGACTCTGTGGTGCCACCGGAGGTAGAACCGGATGAAGACCAAACCCCTGATGCTGCAGATGAGGACCTCTTCCCGGGTGAAGCACAAACCCCCACAGCCCCCGATGTCTCCATAGATGAAACCGAAGCCAGGGTAAGGAAATTTTACGTTAACAACGTGGAAGTGAAAGTGGTGAATGAACGGGTGCAATATTACGGAAAGGACGGTAAACTCATTACAGAATCGCTCAAACAATACACACGGGAAAACCTGCTGAAAGAATTTCATACCGTGGAAACCTTCCGGCAAAAATGGAATACGGCATCCAAAAAGGAAGAACTGCTGCAGGAGCTGGCAGAGCAGGGTATTCTGGTAGAAGCCCTGCGTGAAGAGGTAGGACGCGACCTGGACGTGTTCGATCTGATCTGCCATGTGGCCTATGATAAGCCGCCCCTTACCCGAAAGGAAAGAGCCGAGCAGGTGAAAAAAAGAGATTATTTTTCAAAGTACGGCGAGCAGGCACGCAAAGTGCTTGAAGGACTGCTGGACAAATATGTTGAGGATGGAGTTACTTCCATTGAAAACACCTCTGTTTTAAAACTCAAACCCTTGTCCGACCTGGGGAGCCCGGTTGAACTGGTTAGGCCTTTCGGCAAGAAAAAGGATTTTGAAAAAGCTATAAAAGAACTTGAACAGGAAATCTACAAAACAGCATAATGACAATTACTACCAATATCAAAGCCATACGCGATATCATGCGCAAGGATACCGGCGTGGATGGCGATGCACAGCGCATCTCACAAATGGTGTGGATGCTTTTCATGAAAATTTTTGCCGATAAGGAAGATGAATGGGAACTGGTGTTCGAGCAATACGAAAGCCCCATTCCTGAAAAGCTCAAATGGCAGAACTGGGCTTCGGATGATGAAGGCCTCACCGGCGACCGGCTCATGGATTTTATCAACAACGAGTTGTTTCCCTCCCTCAAGGAGCTCGACATCACCCACAGCCCCCAGGCAAAGATCATACGGGCCGTGTTTGAAGATACCTACAACTACATGAAGAACGGCACCCTCTTCCGGCAGGTGATCAACGAGATCGACAAGATCGATTTCAACAACCAGAGGGAAAGGCACCTTTTTAACGATATTTACGAAACCATCCTTAAAGAATTGCAAAGCGCCGGAAGTGCCGGTGAATACTATACACCCCGTGCCGTAACCCAGTTTATGGTGGATATCATCAACCCGCAACTGGGCGAAACCATCCTGGACCCCGCCTGCGGCACCGGCGGTTTTCTTACCTGCAGCATTGAGCATGTGCGGCAGCAGGTGAAAACAGCCAAAGAGCGCGACATTCTGCAAAACTCCATCCGCGGCATTGAGAAAAAACCCCTGCCGCACCTCCTGTGCACCACCAACCTGATGCTGCATGGCTTCGACCTGCCTGCCGTGAAGCGCGACAACTACCTCAATAAACCCTATGCCGACTGGGGCAAAAAGGACCATGTGGACATCGTCCTAACCAATCCGCCCTTTGGAGGGGTGGAGGAAGACGGTACCGAAACCAACTTCCCGGCAAAATTCCGCACCAAGGAAACCGCCGACCTGTTCCTGGCCCTCATCATGAAGCTGCTCAAAAATGGCGGACGTGCCGCCCTGGTATTGCCCGACGGCACTTTGTTTGGCGAGGGGGTGAAAACCCGCATCAAGCAGGAATTGCTGGAACGCTGCAACCTGCACACCATCGTACGCCTGCCCAATGGGGTGTTTAACCCCTATACCGGCATCAAAACCAATTTGCTGTTTTTTGAAAAAGGGACACCCACCAAAGAGACATGGTACTACGAACACCCATACCCCCCCGGTGTAAAAAGCTACAACAAGGGCAAGCCCATCCATATCAAAGAGTTTGATGCCGAAAAAGCC
>SLRB01000065.1 GCA_007131165.1 Bacteroidales bacterium
CAGCCAGTCGCCGATATCACGCAACCTCTGCTGCTGAATAACGGGTATCCTTCCGTCGGCAGTCGGACCGACGTTAAGCAGCAGGTTACCTCCTCTGGCAACCTTGTCAATCAGATAATGAATAAGAAAACCCGAGCTTTCATAATCATCAAGGTTCTCATTCCTGTTATAACCGAAAGAGCCTCCGATACCCCTGGTTTCCTCCCACGGATGCTGGATAACATCACCTGCAATAACCTGGTCATGGATAAGGTCATATTCGGTAGTATAAAATCCACCATGCCTGCTTCTTGTTTCGCTTCCCCAACGGTCATTTACAGCAACATCATCCTTCACGGGAGATTCATTATAAAGCCATGCCAGAAACTCAGCACTTCTCCATGTTTCACTCGGATGGTCCCATTCGCCGTCGGGCCAGAATATATCGGGCTCATACCGTATGACCAGGTCTTTCATTTGCGGAAGCATGTGCTGTTCCACATATCTGTCAACATCTTCATGATACAACGGATTAAACCATTCATATAGAGAAAAATAGAATCCCATCCGTAAACCTTTGCTTTTAACTGCCTCACTTAGTTCACCTGCAAGGTCCCGGTGCGGGCCAACATCCCAGGAATTCCAGTTCCATGAATGCTTACTTGGCCACAGGGCAAAACCTTCATGATGCTTGGAGGTGAGAACTACATATTTTGCTCCTGCATCTCTGAATATTTCAGCCCACTGGTCAGGATCAAACATTTCTGCCTTGAATTTACTTACAAAATCCTGATATTTGAACTTTTCACCGTAAACACTATCATGGAAATCGCGGAACTTCCTGCCGGCTTCAGTTTCAGGCTGCATCATACGGCGCCAGTACCATTCGGCATATTTTTCATAGATCGAACCATCTGTAGGTCCCCAGGCAGGGACAGAATAAAGTCCCCAATGCAGGAAGATCCCGAACTTTGCATCAGTAAACCACTCAGGGACAGGACGACTATCAATGGATTCCCAGTCCGGCTCATATTTTTGTTGAGATAACACCGTAACACTTAACGATGCTGCCAGCAAAATAACAACTATCCTTTTCATTTTTGAAATGTTTTAATGGTTCAGTTCAGAAATGTGCATGAAATTTTTTTCATTAAAAATTGCAACAGCAAAACACCAAAATAATGAGTAACGATACCCCCTGTTAAATTACCATTTAACCAATCGCCCTTTCCAGTCAAATACCCCGGTAAAAGCCAGAAGAACAGTAAAACTAATATAAAATAAGTAGAGAAACTGCACTGGCAGGAAAAAATACATCAACCGTTGCTGACCGAAAAACCGGGTTACCGATAATAGAAAAGGAAAATCTACAATCGATTTCCCGATGTAAATTAATCCGGCAATCGTCAAAAATTGAGTAAAAACAGGTGCAAATATAAGACAACAAACAGCATATAAATTTATTAAAAACACCAGCAATGATGTAAACACGGAAGAAGGATTCCTGTAATGACGGCTTTTGGAAGCCCATCTTTGCCGTTGCTTAAAAAAGTCGTCAAAGGTATCAATTATTGAGGTAGTCACCACGGCGGCCCGGTTTTTCAGATAAGTCAGTTTTTTATCCCCACACCTTCCGAGGGCCATCAGTAGGAAAACATCATCACCCGAGGCAATATTATCCTTTAATTCTTCCTGTACCTCCATATAGGATTCTTTCCTGAAACCAAGATTGGCAGAATTGCACATAACTGTTTTTCCCAGGCTCAAAGAACCGGCTGCTGAACCGATAAGACTTAGGAACTCGAGCCTCTGGAACCTGGCAAAAAAACTTCCATTACCTTTTAGAAGCACCGGTCCGGCCACCATGTCGGCATTTGTTTGAGAAAAGCAATCCACCATGCTCCTTACCCACGTGGGAGAGGGAAGGCAATCGGCATCAGTAGTTAATATATGTGAATACCGGGACGCTGTAATGCCATTCATAAGGGCATGTTTTTTCCCCTCCTGAGAGTCATCAAGTTTAACGTAACGGATATTCCCGTGCCGTTTGATGTAATAAAAAGTAATATCCGGCGTAAGGTCGGTTGAGTGGTCATCGCTAATAATCACCTCCATATGATTTTGCGGATAATCCTGAGAGGAGAGTGCTTCCAAAAGGGGAAGGAGGTTTGTCTCTTCATTTCTTGCTGGTATCACAACCGATACCGGGATATTATAGTCCCGCTTCACATCTTTTTGCTCCTTAAGCTTTTCCCACCCATACCAGAACATCCCGATCCAGATCAGGTAAAGCGTTACCAGGGAAATCGCCAGGATCCATACAAAAATCATAGATCAAAAGGAATCGTAAGCAAATTAATGAACAAAGACTTAATTGCCGGGAATCCATTCAAACATCCGGTAATGACTTATTACCATTCCCAACCTGCTATAGGTGCTCCGTGCTTTTTTATTGGCTTTTTCAACATAAAGGCGTATCCCACCAAGGTCAGGCTCATTTTCAACCCTCTGCCTGATATGGCCGTATAACCGGCTGAAGACTCCCCGTTGCCGGTAAGCAGGCACAACATATACCGATTGTATCCATACCATAGAGCAATTTCTCCAATCACTCCACTCCTTTGTTGTAAGAAGAGACCCGGCAATTACTCCCTCTATCTCAGCAACATAATAACAACCCTTATGAGGGTCTGCAAAAACAGCACTTACACCCTTTGCAACTACCCGGGTATCAAGTTCAATATTTTCTGTTTCCCTCGCCATTTGGACCTGGAAGCGGGAAATAATATCAGCGTCAGCAGCAGCTGCTTTCCTTATAAGGATCATCGTGGCAATCTAAGTAAGAAGTTCAATATAACGGGAGTTCTTCAGAAGCAACATATCCATCACCATGTTACTTCATCACCGGTATGGAACCGGTGATCAACATCTTTCAGATCGCAAAATAATCAAATTAATTGTAAATGGCTAATAGTTCGGCCTCATCCGGATGAACCAGATTTATCAGGCAAAGCATTCTTTCCTCCAGAAAAAACAACTCCCGGTTTACCCGCCCTGGATATCAAGATTTGTAAGTCCGGCACGACGTGCAGCATTTACGGCATTCCTGTATTCTGAGACCGTAAGGCGCCGGTTGATCTCAGGATATTCATGTGCTTTGAACATTGGTTGGTATTGAGACATGATGTTGATGTATGTCTCTTTGGGAAGATTTTCGGCTATCCATTTCATGACCTCTTCGGTTCCTCCAACATTATTTGGCATAACCAGATGCCGTATCATTAACCCTTTTTGTATAATGCCGTTATTCGCACGCGGATCTGCAACACCGACCTGACGGTTCATCTCGGTAACGGCCTTTTTGGTCACTTCAGGATATGTTTCTGCACCAGGAGAATATTTATCAGCCATTTCGTTGTCGAAATACTTGAAATCGGCAAGATATATGTCGACAATGCCATCAAGCATGTTAAGTATTTCAAGCCTCTCCCAGCCGTGGGTATTGTAGACCAACGGAAGGCTAAGCCCCTTTGAAGCTGCATCATCAAGTGCAAGGAGTATGTGGGGAGAATAATGGGTTGGTGTAACAACGTTAATATTATGACATCCCATTCTCTGAAGCATGAGCATCATGTTGGAAAGCCTCTCAATACTGACGGTATGTCCTGCCCCACCCTGGCTTATCTCCCAGTTTATGCAGAATACACAGAGTAATCCGCAATGTGTAAAAAATACTGTTCCTGAGCCGTTCCTTCCAACCAGCGGGCGCTCCTCTCCAAAATGCGGACTGTAGGAAGAAACTTCAAGGCTGGAAGTAGCATTGCAATAGTCGCCGCTTTGCCCGCGGAGCCTGTCATTCTCACATTCCCGCGGACACAGCCGGCATGCGGCCATCATGTCCCACAACACTTCTGCCCTGGCCTTCAGCTCACCTGTCCGGTGCAACTTCAAGTACCCTGGTTCAAAATCACCTGTTTTAGTATTGCTGTTGTTTGCCATACCGGTATTGTCATTATTAGCACTTTGCCGTTTGGAATCTGAAAAACAAGCGGCCATTAGAGGCACAGGCAATATGCCTGCCAGAGACAGTGAAGCAATTTTAAGGCAAAAATCCCTTCTGTTTGATCTGCATTTTGTCATTTTAGTAGATGTTTTTATGACACACTAAATTTTAACGGGACGTAATAGTTAAAAATTGCTACAATCACACTTTACAATATCAAGTTAACTATGCCGTTGGTAAAAAACAATTAATTTTGCATAATAATCAAATTAAAGTCCCACTTGTCCTAAAAAAACACACTCCCTGCAGAAACCACTGGTTCCTGATAAAAATTAAACCTGTAATCATGCTAAAAGCGAGAAAGATCATTAAGAAAGGGAAGTTTGTATTTCCTGTCCTGTTAATCATAGCCATTTTGTCAACTGGCTTATTAACGGTCTCTACATCAAGGGATTTTAAGCTGTCCAGGAATATGGATATCTTTTTCTCGATGATAAGGGAAATAAGCATATTCTATGTTGAGGATGTTGACCCCGGCCAACTTATCGAGAAAGGTATTTCCGGGGTATTGGAGGGCCTTGACCCTTACACCTCATATATACCCGAATCTGAGAAGGAGAACTACGCTACCATGACCACAGGACGTTATGGAGGGGTTGGTGCGCTTATAAGGCAAGTTGGCGATCATGTAATGATAATTGAGCCTTATGAGGGCTTTCCCGCACAGGAAGCAGGATTTCGTTCAGGAGATATTATCATCGAAATAGATGGCGTAAATGTTGAAAACAAGCTTGTTAATGAAGTAAGCGAAAAACTTAAGGGAAGACCCGGGAGTACAATCACAATTTCTGTAAGGCGTGATCCGGATCAGGAAAGGATAAGTAAAGAGTTAATCAGGGAAGAGATTAAAATAAACAATGTTGCCTGGGCAGGTGCTGTTAGTGAAGGTATCGGATATATTCAGCTTAACAGTTTTACTGAAAATGCTCATAAAGAGGTAAGAGACGAAATTAACAGACTTAAAAGAGAGAAAGGTATATCTTCGCTTATACTTGATTTGAGAGGGAATCCGGGGGGACTGCTAATGGAGGCAGTACATATTACCAACCTGTTTGTTGACAAAGGAGAAGAAATAGTAAGCACCCGTGGTAAAGTTGAACAATGGGATCACACCTACCGGGCACGCAACAATCCTGCTGCCAGGGAATTACCCCTGGTTGTGCTCATTGGCAGAAGTTCAGCATCAGCATCCGAAATTGTTGCCGGAGCTGTTCAGGATCTTGACAGAGGCATCCTCATTGGACAAAGGACCTTTGGAAAAGGCTTGATCCAAACAACCAGGCAGCTTGGCTTTGACGCGCAGCTAAAAATAACTACCGCAAGATATTATACCCCAAGTGGCCGCTCTATCCAATCTATGGATTTTTCAAGAGACGGTGATAATGAGGTAAAAAATGAACCGCAATTAAATCAATACCACACCAGAAACGGTAGGAGGGTTTTCGACGGTGGCGGCATAATGCCTGATATTCTGATAGTGGAAGACCGCCCCTCTGCACTTTTGGTAAACCTGTACACAAGAAACCATATATTTAACTTTGCAACTCATTACGCATCAATAAACCCCGAAATAGCCCGGCCTGACAAATTCGAACTTTCTGATGATGATTACAGGAGTTTCATTGAATACCTTGAAGAAGAAGGCTTCGATTACCAAACCCAAACCGAAGTGCAGCTTCAGCAACTTATCAGGACTGCACAGCAGGAGAATTATTACGAGGGCTCAGAGAGTTTGTTATCCGATCTGCAGGATAAATTAGGCAACAAAAAATCCAGAGACCTTGAAATATACCGCGATGAAATCCAGAGGTTGCTCAGGGAGGAGATAGTAAGCAGGTATTATTACCAGAAAGGCCGGGTAGAAGCAAGCCTCAGGGGTGACCCATACGTAGAAAGGGCGGTGGATATATTGCAAAATCCCGGCTTGTTTAATTCAATCCTTGACGGATCCTTAACAGCACAACCATCTTTAACCCCGTTTCAGGAAAATTTCAGATTCCTCATGAACAGCTTGCCGGAAAACATGAACAGTTAACCGGTCTATCCTTTTTTCCCCCTGATAGCAGAGGTCAAAATTTTGTAGCTTCTTTACAAAATTTTAACCTCTGTCTATTATGGATACCGTAAAAACCGGGCCAGGAACGCATAACCAAAAAACCTGGCCTGAAAGGGCCAGATTATAGGTAATCAAGCTTTAAGTAAACTATTATTCGCAACAGTGGTTCACACAGTCCACTATCTGTGTAAGATTCTGATGACGGAGAAAATAGAAGGTATTTTTGCCTTCCCTTTTTGATGAAAGAACACCCTTATCCTTTAATATTCCAAGGTGATGAGAAGTGGTAGATTGTTCTATTTCGAGAAGTTCGTGTATTTGCGTGACTGTTAGCTTTTTACCGCCTTCCAGATACCTGATGATAGCAATTCTCATTGGATGCGCAATAGCTTTAAGCATATTGGCAGCCTTATCAAGTTTTTCAATGTCTAATTCGGTTACTTGCATGACTGTCTGGGTTGGTTTAGTTAAATTGCTCTGATGCAAATATTTACTTGGATATCTAAAGTGGAAAAAACCTTCCTGCAATATTGTGAATTAAGTATATACAAATATATACATACACCACAGAGTAAAACATGATAATTATCAGAAAGGATGGTACCTATAGATGCAGAACACTTTGCCCCTGAATATCTGCATAAATTGTTACTTTTACATAAAATTATGATCAATGCGGGGACTATCATCAATAAAAGCACCCATAAACGCCGAAATGAAAGAGTTTGAAGTCTTTTTCAAATCATCGGTTAAAACAAAGGTGCCTCTTCTCGACCATATTACAAACTACATTCTAAGGCGAAAAGGAAAACAGCTCCGGCCAATACTCGTGTTCCTTTCGGCAAAGCTTACAGGTGAACCAAACAATTCAACTTTTACTGCAGCTGCACTAATAGAACTTTTACATACAGCGACACTTATCCATGACGATGTTGTTGACGATTCATATGAAAGGAGGGGATTCTTCTCTCTGTATGCTATATGGAAAACAAAAATAGCTGTACTGGTCGGTGATTATCTTTTGTCCCGCGGACTTCTTCTGGCTATAGGCAATAAGGAATACCTGACATTAGAGATAGTATCGGAAGCAGTCAAAGAGATGAGCGAAGGCGAGCTATACCAAATACAAAAATCAAGAAAGCTTGATATTATAGAAAAGGAATACTTTGATATAATAAAAAAGAAAACTGCAACTTTGATGATCGCCTGTACGGCCTCCGGAGCCGCCTCAGTCAACGCAACAGTAGAGCAGGTGGATATGCTTAAACAATACGCTTTACACGCTGGTACTGCATTTCAGATAAAAGACGACCTGTTTGACTACGAGAAAAAAGGCCTGACCGGAAAACCTTCAGCTAATGACATAAAAGAAAAAAAGCTCACCCTTCCACTTATCCATGCCCTGTCGGTTTGCCAACGCAGCACCAGGAGGAATATTCTTAACCTCATTAAAAGAAACCGGAATAATTCGCAAAGCATTGATAAAATTATTGACTTTGTAATAAGCCACAAAGGGATAGAATATGCTGAGTCTAAGATGAACGAACACAAAGTAAAAGCGGTAGAGTGCCTGGACTATTTCCCTGATAGTGAAGCTAAAAAAGCTCTAATAGATCTTGCAGAATATATTACTGCCAGATCGAAATAAGCAATTATCTGCTTCCATGCAAGGCCCTCAATTCTAAATAGTTATACATATAGCTCTATTATTTACATGCATATTATTGGTCAATAGCATGTGAGATCGACCGAAGGTTATTAAAGCATGAGCGTCCATCAAAAATGAAAAACATTTTCACCACGTAACTAACAATTGATTCATTGAGCATCTATATATCTTATCTCAACTTCCAGGTTCACTGTCATTGCTTTTTATAAAATAATCATTCAACAGGCGGGCTTTAGATTTGCCGATTACGCTGGCAAGTTCATCAATTCCGGCATCAGTAATCGCATCATAAGTTTTAAATTTTTCATAGAGTTTTTCAACTGTACGGCGACCGAGCCCCGGAACAGCTTCAAGAACAGAACGTGCAAATTCGGAGGAACGTTTCGTTCGATGGAACATCAGACTGAACCGGTGGGCTTCATTGCGCAAATGCTGTATCAGTCTCAGAGTCTCCGAGGTCTTATCAAGATAAAGTGGCACAGGGTCTCCCGGGAAGAATATCTCTTCAAGCCTCTTCGCTATTGCTATCACATTTATTCTTCCGGTAAGCCCGAGCTTATCAATAGCACTGGTTGCAGCCCCCAGCTGAGCTTTACCTCCATCTATAACTACCAGAACAGGAAGATCTCTCTCCTCCTGCAGCAGTCGACTATACCGTCGTGTCACTACCTCCTTCATTGATGCATAGTCATCAGGCCCACTTACTGTTTTAATATTATAGTGACGGTATTCTGACTTACTCGGCTTGCCGTCCCTGAATACGACGCAGGCAGCAACAGGATTTTTCCCCTGAATGTTTGAATTATCAAAACATTCAATAAGAACCGGAATATCAACAAGCTTCAGGTCTTTCATTACCTGGCTCAATAATCGTTCAGATGTTCCTCCAGTACGGCTTGCCAGGCTTTTCTTCTCTTTTTCGTTTAAATAATAGCGAGCATTCCTGTGCGAGAGATCAAGTAATCTTTTCTTATCTCCCTTTCGGGGAACAGTAATCCTGACCCCGGGCAATTCAATTTTAAGCGGGAATGGTACTAATGCCTCCCGGGAAGGTGAAAATTGCCCGCTTCTGATTTCAGCCATCACGAGCGCAAGAAGGTCTGATTTGTCTTCACCAAGCACCTTCCTTATCTCCAGCGTTCGGGATTGAACAACTGCGCCATCTACTACCTTTAGAAAATTCGAAACAGCATGGTTTTTGCCGTCTATGAAAGAAAATACATCAAGATCGCTTATAGAGGGATTTACTACTGTCGACTTGCTTTGGTACTTCTCGAGTAACGCGAGCTTATCTTTGATATACTGGGCATCTTCAAAAGCATGTTCTTCAGCAAGAACTCTCATTTTTTCTTTCAAAAACTTCCTTACACTACTTATGTTCCCTTTAAGTATATCTTTTATTTGCTGTATATTTTCATTATAATCGGAAGCTGTCTGCCTGCCTTCACAAGGCCCCCGGCAGTTCCCTATATGATACTCAAGACAAACTTTAAACTTACCCGAAGCTATATTATCGTCTGTCAACCTGTAATTGCATGTCCTGAGCGGATATAGATCCCTGATAAGTTCAAGGACCGTTCTGACCATTTGAATTGAAGTGTAGGGTCCAAACCATAAAGATCCGTCCTTAACAGGATTTCGTGTCGAGAACACCCGCGGAAACTGCTCATTTTTAATACATATATATGGAAAAGATTTATCATCTTTTAAAAGAACATTATATCTTGGCTTATACTCCTTTATGAGGTTGTTTTCAAGAAGGAGAGCCTCTGATTCAGAATCAACTACTATATGGTCTATAGTACGTATCTGCCTGACAAGTACTTTTAGCTTATTATTGTCAAATCGTTGCCGCGTGAAGTATGAACTTACGCGTTTCCTGAGATTCCGTGCTTTGCCGGCATATATTACTTTTCGATCTTGATTCCTGAATAGATAGACCCCTGGCAATTCAGGCAGGGCCTTTGCAGTCTGCATCAGAACATCTCTTTCAGGATTATCCATACATCTTTCCAATAACATTAAACAAACAGCGGGACATGCTTAAAATCGCCAGTATCAAAAAGGCCCCTGTCACTTATTTTTAATTCCGGTATAACCAACAAAGCCATAAATGATAAGGTCATGAATGGTGAATTAAGAGTTGAGCCCAGTTTGAGTGCAAAATCTTCTACTTTCCTGTAATTAGCCGCTACTTCTGCACCCCTGGAATCTGTCATTAATCCCCCCACCTCCAGTGGCAACTTCTCTTTTCTCCCAGCCGACAAAGATACCAGTCCCCCTCCCATTTCAATAACAGTATTAACTGCTTCCGTTATCTCCTCATCAGTTACTCCTACTGCAATAATGTTATGACTGTCATGGGCAACCGAGCTGGCAATTGCACCTTTTTTTAACCCGAATCCTTTTATGAAGGCTGCAACTGGTCTGGATTCGTTATATCTATTTACAATAACAATCTTGAGTATGTCGTCTATTGTATCGGACACAACAAATCTATTATCCAATTTCGGTTTTTCCTTTCTTGTTTTGGTGTAAAGCATCCCATCAAAAGCCTCAATCACTCTTATATTGTCACTTTGCGCGATAACAGCAATATCACCGGCAAAAATAGTTCTCCTTCTAAACTCCCTGTTGAGTTTGCATGACTCCGGACGGAACAATATCCGGCCATCACTATAAGCCTTACGGCCATCAACCCAGGTCTCTGATATTTCAAAATTTCTCAGATCATTTACTAATATCAAATCAGCCGGGTCGCCTTCACGCAATAATCCTGCTGGCAGCCTGTAATGAGTTATTGGGTTGACAGTTGCGGCACGAAGTGTATTGAACAGATCTTTCCCGGATTCAACACAACGTTTTACCAATAAATTTATATGTCCTAAAGCAAGATCATCAGGATGCATATCGTCCGTACATAACATAACAGATCCAGGGTAAATATCAATGAGATTCATTAAAGTATCCAACCCCTTAGCAGCACTCCCTTCTCTGATCTGAATCTTCATGCCCGCCTCAATCTTTTCAACAGCTTCTTCATAAACCATGCACTCATGATCAGTTGAAATTCCTGATTTAATATATTCCAACAAGTCTTTGCCTCTCAATCCCGGGGCATGCCCATCAACAGGCTTACTAAATGTTTTAGCATGCTGAATTTTCTGCATTACATCGGCATCACGATTCAAAACACCCGGGAAATTCATCATTTCTGAAAGATATAATATCTCATCACGTTCAAGCATCTGGCTCACCCCGGCTGAGCCTATTTTTGCACCGGATGTCTCAAAGTCTGTTGCAGGCACACATGACGGAGCCCCAAAAAAGAATTTTAAAGGAACCGTACTCCCATTACTGATCATAAAATCTACACCTTGAACTCCTGCAACATTCGCTATCTCATGAGGATCTGCTACAACGGCAACAGTTCCATGCTTTACGGCCATCTCAGCAAATCGCGAAGGCGTAAGCATTGAGCTTTCAACATGAACATGCGAATCTATCAACCCAGGCAAAATATAGTTATTGTATTCTTTACTTGCCGGAACAATGCTTAATATTCTTCCATCAGAAATAATTACTTTGGCAGGAAATATTTTTCTGTTTATTACATCTACTAAGTTCCCTTCTAAATATTCAGCCATATCAAATTTTTTTATTTTGTTCCACGTGGAACAAGTGTAAAAAGTATAAGTTTTGATACATGCTCACATTCCGCTAAAACAATTCACCTGACAAATATTTCTTGAAATATATGATTTATGATTCCTTGTGAATTGTTCCACGTGGAACATAATTATCTCCCAAGGTGAATTAGCAAAACACTTATATCGGCAGGGGACACACCACTAATTCTTGATGCCTGGCCAATCGTAACTGGCCTAACGTTTTTAAGCTTCTCACGGCCCTCAAACGAAATTGATTTTAGATTATCATAATCAATTTCGCTTCCAATCCTTATATTTTCAAGTCTTTTGATTTTCTCGGCCATCGCCTTTTCTCGATCGAAATAGCCTTTATATTTTGAATTAATTTCAACGCTTTCAAGCATCTCTCTATTAACATCTAAGTTATCAATGAACTTCTTCAGTCCTCCTATTTCCTCAATTAGTTCAAAGATGCTTATCTGTGGTCTTAGCAATAAATCAAATATCTTAACTTTTTGTCTTATTGGTGTCGTGCCCTTGTCATCTAAAAATTTATTTATTAAATCAGGGCTAATGCCTTCCCTTTTAAAATATTCAATTATCTCCAGTTTTTTCCGAACCTTATCGTTAAGTTTTGCTATACGTTCTGATGAAGCAAGTCCTATATCATAAGAAACGGGAGTAAGTCGTTCATCAGCATTATCCTGCCTAAGCATAAGGCGGAATTCTGCACGGGAGGTGAACATCCGATATGGTTCGTCGACACCTTTAGTAATAAGGTCGTCAATCAGCACTCCAATATACGCCTGCTCACGGCCCAGTACGAATTCAGGTTTATTGTTTATCTTCTGATGTGCATTGATCCCTGCGATAAGCCCCTGCCCTGCGGCCTCTTCATAACCGGTAGTACCATTAATCTGCCCGGCGAACCATAAATTTTCAATCATCTTTGTCTCCAAAGTATGCTTCAGCTGTTCCGGAGGGTAATAGTCGTATTCAATGGCATATCCTGGCCGGTAAATCTTCACTGATTCCAATCCTTCAATCATCCTTAAAGCATCAAGCTGAATATCCAAAGGAAGAGATGATGAAAAGCCGTTAATATAATATTCATTAGTTTTCCATCCTTCTGGCTCCAGGAACAACTGATGCCTGTCCTTACCGGCAAACGTAACAATCTTATCCTCAATACTCGGACAATACCTTGGTCCGGTACCTTTAATCCTTCCACTAAAAAGCGGGCTTTCTGCAAAACCTTCAGACAGCCTCTTATGAACCCCCTTATGTGTGTAAGCGATATAACACGGTAATTGTTTAACCAAATAATTTCCGGTTGTAATAAATGAAAACTTACCGGGTTGGCTATCTCCTTCCTGGATTTCAAGTTTTTCAAAATCAATTGTTCTTCCGTCAATCCTTGGAGGTGTTCCGGTCTTCATCCTGCCAACCCTGAAACCATAATCTCTAAGTGTATCACTAATTGCACCGGATGAAGGTTCTGCAGCCCTTCCACCAGGAATCCTAACATTTCCAATATGCATCAAACCGTTACCAAAGGTTCCGCTGGTTAAAATAACCGCCTTGCCGTAAAAATTAATTCCGTACTGTGTTTTAACTCCCGTTACAATTCCTTCATCAATAACCAGCGAAACTACATTATCCTGCCATATATCAATCCCCTCAATATTCTCAAGGATCTCTCTCCATTTACCCGAAAATATCATTCGGTCACATTGCGCTCTTGGGCTCCACATTGCAGGCCCTTTGCTCCGGTTGAGCATTCGGAATTGCACGGTGCTGAAATCAGTAACAATTCCGGTATATCCACCAAGCGCATCAATTTCGCGAACAATCTGGCCTTTAGCAATTCCACCAATTGCGGGATTACAGCTCATCTGAGCTATTTTTCCCATATCCATAGTAATAAGCAACACCTTACTGCCGAGGTTGGCAGCAGCACACGCAGCTTCACAGCCTGCATGACCGGCACCTACAACAATAATATCGTAGATTGAGCTTCCCATAATAGTTTGTAAAAATTTGCTAAAATTGGTCTATCCACAACTAAAAGAAATGGATTTAAGCCCGAATTTTGCTGCCTACCCCGATTTTCTTTGCACACATGCCTTTCGGGCAAAGTCCCGCCAGGTCATTACAGTGCCTAAAAGATGCTGGTATCTTTAAGATAAAGTAAATTATGCAAAATTATACAATTCTTTATTCTTAGTGATATCAAATCCAATGATACTCAAATAGAAATTTTATCAAAGATTTATGCAGGGGCAGCATAATGCAATAGTATAACAGTAATGGCTGTTATAAGTTCTATCACAATAAGAATAGTTTTTGTTGTTAAACAGTAATGATACGGGTAATCAAAATCGTGCAGACAGATACTGCTCCTCTTTATGTCGCATTGCTGCTTTTTCATCAGCATTTGAATCCCTATACCCAAGCAAGTGTAATAATCCGTGTAGCACTGCCCTGTGAAGTTCATTGGTGAATCCGGTGCTGAAAATTTCGGAGTTTTCTTTAACCCTTTCAACACTCACAAGAATATCACCGTCAACAACAGCACCACTGGAATAATTGAAGCTGATGACATCAGTATAATATTCTTTTTGCAGAAATTCTTTATTGATTTCCCGCAGGTAATTATCAGAAGTAAAAACAATATTTATATTTCCGGGAAAATGCTTTTCCTCACTAACTACGCGGGAGAGCCACTCTTTAACTTGCCTTGTATTATCAAGCTTAAATTTAATATCAGCTTTAACAATGTTAATTGCCAACTAATCAAATATTAAAAGTCATCTCTGAAACACGGCCATCTTCGTAAAATTCAAGCGAATCAGATAATTGCTTCATCAGGAATATACCACGCCCATTAATATTTTCGATGTTTTCCGGTGCTGTAGGATCAGGCACATTCGCATAATCAAATCCTGGTCCCTGATCACGTGTGGTAACGGTAAGCAGGTTACCGGTAATCTGAAGTGATATGTTAACCTCCTTAGTAGGATCAAGTTTGTTGCCGTGCGAAATGGCGTTATTTGCCGCTTCAAGGCATGCTATAAGGATATTCCCGTAAATCTCTGTTCCAATATCGTATTCGGCAGAGATCTCGTCGATAATTCTTTCAACTTCTCTAAGATTCTCTATTTTAGATGATATCTTTATCTTCTTTTCCATTATTATAAATGTAGACCTCTATTTAATA
>SLRB01000063.1 GCA_007131165.1 Bacteroidales bacterium
TACAGACGTGAGCTCAATATTTCAGATGCCGTGGCAGAGGTTTCATATAAAACCAATGGCAGCCTGGTTACCCGAAGGGTATTTGCATCTAATCCCCACCAGGTAATTGTTGTCGAACTCTCATCTGAGGCTGAAGAGGGCCTTAATGGTAAAATACGGATGGAACGGCCTGAGGACAGGGGTTATCCGACTGCCGTCACTGTTGCCGAAGCCGATGACCTTCTGGTGATGCGGGGAGAAATTACCCAGCAGGGAGGTGTTTTCGATTCCAGGCCGGCACCGATACTTGAAGGTGTCAGATTTGAAACATGCCTTAAGGTATCAAATCAGGGAGGACAGGTGGTTAGTGGTGACGGATTTCTTGAACTCGTTAATGTGAAGCAGGCTACCCTGTATATTGTATCAAATTCCTCCTACTACCACGATGATGATTATTCACTGCAGAACAGCAAGGATCTTGAAAATCTGGCTGAATTTGATGCGGCCTCACTGCTTGAAGCCCATGTAGCTGATCATCAGGCGTTATTCAATAGAGTAGCCATCAGCCTGACCAGTGAACAACCAGACAGCCTGCCTACAGATGTCAGGCTGCAGCGCATCAAAGAGGGTACTGTAGACCCCGGTCTTGAAGCTTTGCTTTTTCAGTACGGGCGGTACCTGCTAATTGGTTCTTCAAGGCAGGGGACCAATCCTGCCAACCTGCAGGGGCTTTGGAACCAGCACATTGAAGCTCCCTGGAACGCCGATTATCACCTGAATATCAACCTGCAGATGAATTACTGGCTGGCAGATGTTACAAATTTAAGCGAATTGAACAATCCTTTGTTTGACTTCATCGACAAACTGGTAGTGAGCGGCAAATCGACTGCTTCAAATAATTTCGGATGCCGCGGTGCATTTTTTCCTCACGCAACCGACCTTTGGGTCCCGACCTGGATCCGGGCCCGGACAGCCTACTGGGGCAGCTCCTTTGGTGCTGCCGGATGGATGATGCAGCATTACTGGCATCACTACCTATTCAGCAACGATACCACCTTCCTTAGGGAAAGGGCATTCCCGGCCATGCATGAGGTGGCACAGTTTTACAGTGACTGGATCATAGAAGATCCGCGTGATGGCACACTGGTGTCTGCACCATCTTCTTCGCCTGAAAACAGGTTTATCGATCAGCATGGTGACCCGGTTACACTATGCCTTGGTGCGGCTGTTGACCAGCAGATAATAGCTGAGGTCTTTGACAATTACCTTGCTGCCTGCCGCATACTGGATGTTCACAACGAGCTGCTGGTAACTGTTACTGAACAGAGAGGCAGGCTCAGGGAGGGGTTCGTACTGGGCAGCGACGGACGTATACTGGAATGGGACAGGGAATATGAGGAATTAGAGCCAGGACACCGCCATATGTCACATCTCTATGGATTTCATCCCGGTATAAGCGTCACCAAGACTTCGGCCCCTGAACTGTTTGATGCAGTCAGGAAAACCCTTGATTACCGCCTTGCACATGGAGGAGCAGGCACAGGCTGGAGCCGGGCCTGGCTTATCAACTGCGCTGCCAGGCTGCTTGACGCTGAGATGGCTCATGAACATATACAGCACTTTTTCAGAGAATCAATATATAACAACCTTTTCGACGCGCACCCGCCATTTCAGATCGATGGTAACTTCGGTTATACAGCCGGAGTGGCAGAGCTGCTTTTACAATCTCATGAAGAGAATATTATACGAATACTTCCCGCATTGCCCGATGCATGGCATTCAGGGTATATAACAGGACTGAAAGCAAGAGGTGCCCTCACATTCGACATCTTTTGGCATAATGGAAGGGCAAGTGAAATTGTAATACATTCCGACATGTCAGGAGAAACAACCCTGATATTTAATGATCAGACCCAACTTATTCATTACAAAAGAGGAAAGACCAGAGTGAAAATATGATTGGCCATGCGGGTAGATTTGAAGATCTTATTTGATCCCCTTCAGATTCAGCTTTGATGAATTTGCAAATATTTTACTGAATTAGATTAAATAATTCTTGCAATACTATAATATTGTATATCTTTGCAAACGTTTTGGCATAATATAGATCTGTATAGTAAGAATTCCTCTTAATGCAACTTTTCCTTAGAAGATTACTTCCTACCATCACTAATTAAGGCTAAATAATAATAACGCTGGAAATAATATTATCCCTTTGAACAGATGTACGGTTAATATTGATTTTAAGGCATTAATGTATTACATGAACAGAACATAAAATGTTTACCAATACACAATAACAAAACAATTATGAAAAAAGGAACAGTAAAGTTTTTTAACAACTCAAAGGGTTTTGGTTTTATTAAACCAGACGATTCGAACGAGGATATTTTTGTACATGAAAGTGGGTTAATCCATGAAATTCATGAAAATGACAAAGTTAAATTCGAAGTTGAACAAGGAAGAAAAGGTATGAATGCTGTTAATGTTGAAGTAATCGACTAGTATAAAGCATAACCACTGATAAAAAGGCTGTCCTAAAAGAACAGCCTTTTTATATTATGGTACTCACCGGATAAGGTAGTTTCAACAGGTTAGCCGGGATCACCTGAAGAGCCGGGGTGAGTTAATCCCATATCTTCCCTTACCTTTTTTGTCAGTTTTGAAACGGTAATTTGGTATGAATGATCAATCCACTCCTTTATTAGTTTCGAATCTATTCCGCTATCAAGACTTATTCCGTTCCAGTGTTTTTTATTAAAATGATATGCTGGGGTGACTCCAGTAAACTGTTCTCGCAATTCAAGTGCTAACTCGGGATCACATTTCAGACTTAAACCCCTGTTTTCCTCTGATAGATCAAGTAAAGCAAACATTTTATCAGCGACTTTAAATACCAGGGCAGTATCGTTAAAAGGGAATCCTTCAGAAACACCTCTCTTTGATATACAATACGTACGTATCTCCTCAATATTCATTTCATATGACTTTGACCTCTGGATACTTTGGTATTTTTAGAAACATGCAATTGTTTCAGAAAATCGGGTAGCAAGTTATAAAGAATTTTGATACCTGCTGAAATCATTCTTTTCACATTGTTTAATATCTGTTAAGGTTTTTTAAACAATTTTATTTGGTAGCTGTTATATTGTAGCTTATCTTTGTTTTTAATTAATCTAATTTAATTTAAGCACTGGATTTGAAACTACTTATTATTAAACTTAAAACTTAAAATTATGAAAACAAGAACATTAAAAACAGCAACCACCCTATTGGCAGGAGCCGCATTGCTATTTATTGGCACTACAGTATTAGCTCATGATCACCAGGAAAACCAAAAACAGTCAGCTGAGAAGTACAGCGAAAAAGAAACCGTTCAAACACCGGCAGTAGAAACAGTTCGTTTTGCAGTTCTGTCAAATGCCGAACCAAAATCAGGCTGGTGTGGTTTTAACGAAAGACTTGCAAGAAATATCAGATACCCTGAATATTTGAAGCAGATGGGCATTGAGGCAACAATTAATGTTCAATTTGCTGTTGATAAGGATGGTAATATTGACAGGGTCAGAACAGCAACCGCAAACCCCATGGAGATAAGTGAAAGACATATTAATGTGCTGAAAGAGGAAGCAAAAAGAGCCGTTATGAAATCGTTCGGAGAGTGGAGGCCATCAACACTTGATGGTGAGCCGGTAAACTCCTCAACCTTTAATGTTCCGGTAAGCTTCAAGGTAGATTATCTGACTATTCGATAATTATATATAACGCAGATTTAAATCCCTCCCTGCACCCTGATGAGTTACCAAATCAGGAATTGCAGGCAGGGATTTTTAATGGCCATTGATCCTAAATATTCTCCTTTTCGTATTCAAGTATTGCATTGTAAATCAAATCCCTGCCTTTGTATTTATCCTCATTTTGTTCATAGAATCTGAAAAACCACGGAAAATCAAAAGTCCCGCCTCCAAATAA
>SLRB01000193.1 GCA_007131165.1 Bacteroidales bacterium
CTGGCAGCCAGTTCTTTGGCCGTTTCATGGTATGCATATTCAGGTATAAAACGGTTATCCACAGCACCGTAATACCCTGTATTGGTAATAATATGAATGCCTGACACTTCCGATAATTTATGAAGCAAAACCGGGTCTCTCCCAAGATATGCAGGTGAGCAGTCAATGAAACCCGTAACGCCCAGCAATGATATCTCATCCAGCCGGGGTAGTAGAATATCCATAACGGAATCCCTGTCCCATCTGTGGTAACCGGTCTCCGCCGCACCTGCCCAGTCTACCAGAATATGCTCATGACTGAGTGTCTGGCCTATTTCAGCGGAGGGCAGGGGTCCTTTTACAGTCATTACCAGTCTGGCTGCGGGTTCATCGCGGCAGGATGAGAGAGTAATGACCGAAAAAATTAGCAGAAAAGAAACTCTTCTCATGATAACATAATAATTACCGCGAACACAATCCTGTTCCCGGAAGTTTTAACAAAGTTATGCGGTTCTGTTATATACCCAAGGATAAACGAAGCAAAATATCCTTTATATACAGGAAACGGGCAGCGGCTTTAATTGATGCCTGTACTGCCCGTTATTTCACTTATGCAACTTTTAGTGATGCCTATTCGGCGGATTTTGTTCCTGATATGTTCTTGCTTCTTTCGATCGACTGAAGTGCAAGATAATTTTCGCCGTATTTTTGCAAATTCTCAGTTTCATCTTCAAACTGATCCTGGTGCCTCTCCTCATCGCCTACAAGATCTTCAAAAAGCTTTTTGGAAACCGAATCGGCATTTTGCGCACATTCGTTGGCCCAGTTATTATAGTCACTGGCGCTTGACTCTTCCATCTTAGCCGCCATATCAAGCATCTCTCTTACATCCTGAACCGGCTTGACCGGGTGAGAAAGAACCATTTCAACATCGCCTCCCAGGAAAAGTATCCTCTCTGCCAGTCTTTCTACATGGATCATCTCCTCGATAGAAGTACGCTTAAAGAGGTTTGCAAGCAGGTCAAAGCCCTGGTCGTCACAATGAAAATGGAAATACATATACTGGTGCACCGCACTTAACTCATCGGCAACAGCCTTGTTCAGTAGTTCAATACTTTTTTTCTTCATACTTTTTAGTTTTTCAGAGTTATTAGCTGATAAAAATCAATAATTGTCAATTGTATTCCCCCCATCCATACTTCCATGGGAATGAGTACTACAACAAAGATAAGGCAACGGGGCGAACTTGTCAAATACTTGACGTACTTATCAGCTGGTCAAATAATTTGTGTTGCAGAAATTGTAACCGGTAGCCGGTATTTTTACTGTTGGAGACATTTCAGCTCATTGTGCCGGGGCCATTGGAATTACAGGGTTCTTCCCGGGTATTGATCAAGCGCCTCACGGAGGCATATAATTGCTTTTTCCAGATCCTCCTTTTTAAGCACGTAAGCTATACGTACCTCGTTTTTCCCAAGGCCGGGTGTAGAATAAAACCCTGAGGCGGGTGCCAGCATCACCGTTTCGTTATTATAATGGAAGTCGCTGAGCAACCATTGGGAGAACTTGTCGGCATCATCAACAGGAAGCCTGGTTGTAGTATAGAAAGCACCCCTGGGCAACGGACATAAAACGCCGGCTATATCATTGAGCATTTTTACCATCAGGTTGCGCCTTTCGATATACTCCTGCTGAACCTGGCCAAAGTAATCTGCCGGCGTGTCAAGGGCAGCTTCTCCGACAATTTGTCCGAATGAGGGTGGACTTAACCTGGCCTGTGCGAATTTGATTGCTGTCGACACCACCTCATTATTTTTAGTCACCAATGCACCTATCCTCACACCGCAGGCTGAATATCGCTTGGAAACAGAGTCAATAAGAATTACATTATCGGAGGCGTCCTTTATGTGCATGGCCGAAAAATGGGTGTGCCCGTCATAGCAGAATTCGCGGTAAACCTCATCTGAAAACAGGTACAGGTCATGCCTCCTGATAAGATCGCCAAGCTGCTCCATCTCCTGCCTTGAATAGAGATAGCCGGTGGGGTTATTGGGATTGCATATGATTATTCCCTTTGTGCGGTTATTTATAAGCTTTTCAAATTCAGCCACGGGAGGAAGGGCAAACCCGGTTTCGATAGTTGATGTTACAGGTACTATCTTTACGCCTGCAGTCACTGTAAACCCGTTATAATTGGCATAAAAAGGCTCGGGTACTATCACTTCGTCTCCCTCGTCAAGGCATGACATCAGTGCGAACAGGATCGCTTCCGAACCTCCGGCAGTTATCAGCATCTGGGTATGGTCGACATCAATATCAATTGCCCTGTAATATCCGGCAAGTTTTCTCCTGTAAGATTCATTGCCTGCTGAATGGCTGTACTCAACCACCTTGAGGGTGTTGTTGCGAATTGCTTCAAGTGCTGCATGAGGAGTCGGGATATCAGGCTGTCCAATATTGAGGTGATATATCTTTCTTCCCCTTCTTTTTGCTTCCTCGGCAAAGGGTACGAGCTTTCGGATAGGTGAAGCAGGCATCAGCCTGCCTTTTTTTGATATTTCTGGCATACCGGTATGGTTTTGAGATTACTGAATAAAAACAAAAATAACTTTTTGCATGAATTAAAAGAATGACAATTGTTGTCTTACAAATGAGCTGATGCGGAGAAATTTTAACGCAGAATTGATTATTTTTGCCGAGCGCCGGAAATTGCTGCATCACAGGCTCAGGATTGCCTTTTGGCCCCCGGCATACTTTTTCATACGTACAAATCAATTTAAAAATCAATGAATTGTGTTTTGCTTCAAATGCAAATTCAGTTTTTCAAACGCATGGGACCCCCATGCTTTATACATTTCTTTTTGTGTGATTTAGCACATGGGGCTTTCAATTAAAAACAATATTTTTCCAGATGGACATTCCTTCAAAGTACAACCCGGCAGAAACAGAAGAAAAATGGTATCAATACTGGATCGATAACGGTCATTTTAAGTCGGTGCCGGATGACCGGGTGCCATATACGGTTGTGATACCGCCTCCCAACGTAACGGGTGTACTCCATATGGGACATATGCTCAACAACACCATACAGGACATACTTGTGCGCCGCGCCAGGATGCAGGGCAGGAATGCCTGTTGGGTACCCGGAACCGACCATGCTTCCATTGCCACGGAGGCAAGAGTTGTGGCCAAACTTAAAGCCGATGGTATAGACAAATCAAAGCTTTCGCGCAAGCAGTTTCTGGAGCATGCCTGGGAGTGGAAAGAGAAGCATGGCGGTATTATTCTTGAACAACTCAAGAAACTTGGTGCATCATGCGATTGGTCGCGTACCGTCTTTACGATGGACGAGGGCTATTCGGAAAGCGTCATAGATGTATTTATTGACCTTTATAAAAAAGGGCTTGTGTACAGGGGAGTGAGAATGGTAAACTGGGATCCGCAGGCAAAAACAGCAGTATCTGACGAGGAGGTGATATACAAGGAGCTCAACTCCAAATTATATTATGTGAGGTACAAGGTAGAAGGAGAAGATGACTGGGTAATTATTGCAACCACCCGCCCAGAGACTATTCTCGGCGATACGGCAGTAAGCGTAAACCCCGAAGACGAAAGGTTCAGACACCTTCACGGCAGGAAAGTTGTGGTGCCCATGGTTAACCGTGTGGTTCCGGTTGTTACCGACGATTATGTTGATATGGAGTTCGGTACCGGTGCCCTGAAGATAACTCCCGCCCATGATATAAATGATTATGAAATAGGGATAAGGCATAACCTCGAAGTGATAGATATTTTTAACGAAGATGGCACCCTCAACGAGAAGGCCACTGTTTTTGTCGGAATGGACAGATTTGATGCCAGGGAAGCTGCTGTAAAAAAACTCACTAAAGAAGGCTATATGGTGAAGGTAGAGGATTATGTCAACAAAGTTGGCTTTTC
>SLRB01000350.1 GCA_007131165.1 Bacteroidales bacterium
AGCTTGTTCCTGAAGTAGTGAGGGAAATAAGGCCATTTGAAGAAAAATATGGTAAGGAGATACCGGTAATTGCAGCCGGAGGGCTATACACAGGTGAGGATGTATTCAAAATAATGCAGAAAGGTGCAAAGGCCGCCCAGCTTGGTACCAGGTTTGTGACTACACAGGAATGCGATGCCTCGGAGAAATTCAAAATGAGCTATGTCAATGCCAGTGAAGCCGACATGGAAATAATACAGAGCCCGGTGGGTATGCCGGGAAGAGCGGTCATGAACGAATTCCTCAATAAAATGAAGCAGGGTTTGAAAAAGCCCATTAAATGCCCGTTCCACTGTATCAAAACATGCGATGTGTCAAGCAGCCCCTATTGCATAATAACAGCCCTCTACAACGCCTACAGGGGTAATATGAAGAGCGGCTATGCCTTTGCCGGTAGCAATGCCTACCTGGCTGACAGGATATCAACTGTAAAAGAGGTATTTAGTGACCTGATAGCTGGCTTCAACGAATCGCTCAACCGTTTCCAGACCCCTCCGGAACCAGGAATCCAAGGAACCGCCGGAAAAACCAGCGGAATAGAAACAGACTGATTCCCCTCTGCCTGGAGGGCAATCTTCCAGGGCATGGAAGAACCTTCAGGTACTGCCAAAAAATCTTAAAAATTTAAACAAACTTCATTGCCCGGTGTTGATAGACGGGCAGATTCTTTCCTGATTGTCTGAATCTATAAGATCTGTCGGGTTTGAACTGCCTGAATACGCATGGTTTTTGCCTTGCAGGATTATAATAGTTTAACTAACACTTAAGGATATGTATACCAGGACAATGATTTTAATATTAATGGCAGTGGTATATTCCTGCCAGGGGCCCTCAGGAGAGAGGGCGGTTACCGGAGAAGCAGGCACGGCTGCTTTGGCCGAAGGCGACTATGAAATTTATTATGCCAATACAGAAACAAGCAATGTTGAGTGGATCGGTGCCAGGCCGGCCTCACAGCACGATGGTATTGTAACGCTAAAAGAAGGGCACCTTAAAGTAATAGATGGAGAGGTATTTGGGGGAGAATTTGTGATTGACATGGAAAACATTGTAGTTCTTGATATTACCGACCCCGGCAGGAATGCGAGGCTAAAGGCGCACCTGGAATCAGACGATTTCTTTGATGTACCAAACCACCCCGAAGCTCTGTTCGAGATCACCTCTGTTCGCAGGCTTGATAATGTAGCGGGGGACTATTCTCATACTGTTACGGGTAATCTCACAATGCGCGGCACTACAAGATCTGTCACCTTTAACGCACTGATAGATGCTGACCACGAGCAGGTTGCCGCCAGATCTGTTCAGTTCCTGATAGACCGTACAGAATGGGGTGTGAATTACCAGTCGCCGACAGTTTTTGCTGAGCTGGTAGACAGGTTCATACTTGATGACATCTCGCTGGTTATAAACCTGGAGGCCAGGAGAAACTAATTAGTCCACACCTGCTACAGTATGCGCCCGGTATTGCGCTCAGCAGGCTAAAATAGGCGTTCAGTCCGGTACCACCAGTTCATCCTGAACCACTCCCGGCCCGGCGCGAGCGATTAATCGCGGACTGATCGTTTAACTGAGCCCGGCAAATCTGTCCGACCCGGGCCCAGATGAGGATCAATTCATCCTGACCCGCTTTCTGCCACGCGGTCCCTTGTTGCGGTCGCGGAAATCGTTGCCGGCAAATTCATAATTTTCCTCGGCCTCAATCCTGACGCCCTTATACATCGTTCTGTTGAGATCGTCTATTATCCTTTGCGCCATTTTACTGTCCACTTCGACAGAGGAGGCACGCTTGTATATATCGATATTCCCGATCTCAACGCCCGATGCTCCCGGGGCTGATGAAAACAGGTCTATGATCTCCCGCTTTGTAATTTTCTTCCCTTTGCCTACATTGAAAAGCACACGTGCCATTGCTCCTCCTCTGCTTACCTTCTGCCTGCGGCCTGAAAAAACCTTATCCTCCCTGCGTACCCTTTTGCTCTCCGTATTCAGGTCAGGAGCATTTTTGTAATAATCGAGAAACCGGTTGAATTCAGTTGATACAAACCTTTTGATGATCTCCTCCTTAGACAGATCATCAAGCATCTCATATACCCTGTCCATATAAGGATCTATCCGGTCATGAGAAACGGCTGAATTCTGCATCCGTTCCACCATACTGAAAAGCTGCCGTTCACATATATTCTTTCCGTCAGGAACCGGCATCTGGTCTATTTTTTTTCTGATCACATTTTCAATCTGCGATATCCGGCCACGCTCATTCATGTTAATGATTGAAATGGCTGTCCCCTCTTTGCCTGCCCTGCCTGTCCTGCCCGACCGGTGCGTGTAGGCTTCGTTATCGTCTGGCAGGTTGTAATTAATTATATGCGTAAGGTCGTTGACATCAAGTCCCCGTGCCGCCACGTCGGTAGCAACAAGCACATTCAGGTTCCGTTCGCGGAATTTATGCATAACATAGTCGCGCTGCGCCTGCGTAAGGTCGCCATGCAGCGCCTCTGCATTATAACCGTCTCTCATAAGCCAGCCGGCAACATCCTTCGTCTCCTTCCGGGTACGGCAGAATACTATCCCATATATCCCGGGATTAAAATCCACCACCCTTTTGAGTGCATTGTACCGGTCCTTTGCATGAACCATGTGGTAAATATGCGTTACATTTTCAGCGCCCGAATTCTTTTTGCCCATGGTGATCTCAATGGGGTCATCCATATACCTTCTGGCAATTGCAGCAATACCCGGTGCCATTGTGGCCGAAAAAAGCAGGGTGTTCTTGGTTGCCGGTGTCTGTGCCAGTATGGCATCCAGGTCATCGCGGAAACCCATTTTCAGCATCTCGTCAGCTTCATCCAGCACCAGTGTAGATACCAGCGACAGATCTATCCGGTTGCGTCTCACCAGGTCATGGATTCTACCGGGCGTGGCAACAACGACATGAACTCCACGCTTAAGTGCCCTTACCTGTTGATCTATTGAGGCTCCTCCGTAAACGGCAACAGTTCTTAAGCCATTCACGAATTTACCATAACTATCAATATCACGTGTAATTTGCATGCAAAGTTCCCGGGTGGGACTTAATACAAGCAACTGAGGGTAATTTGCATCAATATCAATATTCTCCAGTGCAGGTAGCGCGAATGCCGCGGTTTTCCCCGTACCGGTCTGCGCCAGGCCGATAATATCAACTTTCTCTTTTAATAGAACAGGAATTACCTGTTCCTGTATCGGGGTGGCCTCCAGGAATCCAAGGGCATCAATACCCGTGATAATTTCCGGCGAAAGCCTCATCTCTTTAAATAACATATCAGATTTTTTATTCAGGCTTTCCCGGATCTTCCATCACCGGTGATACCAGGTTAACCCTCGATTAATATTTATCCCGGATGCTCAGGACATCTTCCATTAACAACCGGGTAATTCCGGGCCTGTTCTGGTACGATCGTAAAATAGTGTGAGATATTCTAAAACCGGTAAGATTGTACAACTTCATCCTTTTAAAAGCATGCAAAAGTAATCATAATATCCGACAATAATGCAGCAATTCACAAACAAACTTGTAAAAGAGTCGTATCAGGCGTGATAAATGCGTAGCTTTTTATATTTTTACTTACTCTGCGACCGGTCTGACTGGCATACCAAATTAACAACATGTATAACCGGTGAGCTTAACCTGAAATCAAATAATTATGAAAACCCTCTTTATCACACTTTTTGCAATTGCATTCCTGTTGATCAATTCATGCACTCCCAGGCCGGAGGCAGGAAAGGATCCGTTCATTCTCAGCCTGATGTCTGAAATGACCCTGGAAGAGAAGGTGGGCCAGATGATGCAGATAACCATTGATGTCGTTACCGAAGGAGACAATATCTTCTCCAGCCATG
>SLRB01000315.1 GCA_007131165.1 Bacteroidales bacterium
AACCGAAAGAGCCATAAGACCGGACAAGGAGAGATCAATACTCACTTTGTCCCCTACCCAGAACAGATAAAAATGATTGGATATAAGAACCATAAAAATTGCAAGCATCATGAATCCCGCATAAATCAACAACATTTTTCTCATTACTCCCTTAATCCATCCGAAGTCTTCCCTGACATAAGCATTGGTATATGCTGCCCATGTGGGCTTTAATATGATGGTGAAAGCAATATTTATAAGGTTGAAGAACTTATAGGCGATATTATAGGGTGTTACATGTTCGGGGCCAAGTATTCTCGTAATGATCAGGTTGTCTGTTGTAAATATAACCATTACAGATAGTTGCAATATCAGAAATTTAACCCCCAGGTTAATCAGCTCTTTAAAATATCTGAAGTTTACGTGTTTGATCGATGGCCTCAGGTATTTGTACTGGCCTGTAAAGAAAAAGATCATTACAAAAACATACAGTACAGGGGTTGTCCCGGCATAGACAACGCTTATTTTTAACAGTGATCCGTCGGTGGTCAGGGTGAGGATGTATATGATAAGTAATGACAGGATATTGGATGCAGGTAAAATGCTGTTGGTTATTGCCGGTCTGTTATCAGCAGCGAGTATGGTACCCATCAGGTTTAATACAAACTGGATAAAAAAGAATAATCCGACTATCTGAACTACCATTAACAGCTCAAAACTTCCGACTTCGGTCGTATTGAGGATGGAAGCCCAGTTAAGAAATGGATTAACAGACAGGAAGGCTGCCATAAGTGTGCCGAATATGAGTATCATGCCGGCATAAGTCGTACTTACATAGGTTTTTGCATTTTTGATGTCATTCACAGCCAGTGCAGCAGCAAGCTTGTTCTTCAAGCCGTTCCCCATTCCAATATCGAAGTATCCGAACCAGGCAATTATTGAGCTGAGTGTAAGCCAAATACCATATTGCTCAACACCGATATAATTTAGTGTGAGGGGTACAAGAATAAAACCTGAGAGAATACTCACTCCCCTTAACAAAAACGAAATCAGAATATGTTTCTTAACCCTTACGCTTAGCGCATCTCCTCGGTTTAGCAGTGAAAATAAGTGCTTTATCGGATTTGTCATAAGAAAATTCCCGGTTGTCCTCAAATTTGTTACACAAACACTACGACTTGATCATGTGTGGTTCCCAGAACGAAAGATCGTACCGCTCAAAGGCGTGGCATCCAAAGGGCATTTTGTTGTTATTCATCTCGTAGCATTTTCTGGGGTTTACCTCGAAGGCAAACTCCAGGGCTTTTTCAGGTGTTGGTATCTTGAAATCAGGCAAATAATGTTTGCCATATAACGATACGAAAATATCTTCTCCCCTGTCCTGGATGTCAAGGTAGTAGTATCTGTGTACCCTTACATTGTTTAACAACTTAATCTTTGACATCTGCCTGGAGGCATGGTATACCAGCTTGTTAATAACCGGTATGGGTACCCTGGCCGCTACCTTACCGGCAAACTCATGAGGCTCCATCCAGTAATTCTCTTTGGACGAGTACAGCCTGATAAAACTATCGACTTTACGTATGGAAAAACCTCCGTTGCCAACGCCCGAAGTATCAATCCAATTCAGTTCAGTACTAAACCATGGGGGAGCTATAAAATCATAATCCTTCTCACACCATTCGATCAATTGATCTGAAAACACAAGGCTGTCGAGATGATATACCAGGATGAATTTGTATTGGGATAAAGACCTGTATAATCTGTGGTTGGTCATAAGTTTGTTGTGTGCCCGCACACTTCCGAAGAATTTATCGGCAAACCTGATAATTTCAAACCCTGTTATATCAATTTTATCAAGGGATAGTTTCTTAGGAGCAACGAAGTATTTATCATACCTGTGCAAATAGGTTCTGAGATGGCGTAATGATATCTCTTCTGCTTCTGTAAGGGTTTCACGTGAGGACAATGGCACAACTACTGCAACATCTTTTTCTGTTAAAGGCTTCATAACTTGAATTTTATTTTGAATATGTGTTTATCGCCTGGCTTGATGCATTAATTGACAGTTTATTTGGATTTCATGTTAGCTTATTCTACGTGGGTTAAGAAAGTATAATTATCATAGGCTGCCGGTATCCTGGAATAATTCAGCCTGTTTTTGAAATATCTCAATTAAAAAATTATTGGCATTCATTTCAACATCATCGAAAGTCAGTACCTCATCCCGGCTTACTTTTCGTTTCAAACGGCTGCCCATTGCAAGAGCCATAGGCAAAAGCCTTTCATCTCTTACAATGTCATGGTTTTCACATAAGCCATAGGTTTTGAACCCACCAATACCATCAAGTGTCTCACCTTTTTTAAGGTCGGTCTTTGCCGCTGCAACAACATCAACAACCAGTCCGTTCAATGCCACAATTACGGGATCATTAAAGTCAACCAGCCTGCAGATTGAACCTGGTACCTCATAAAACAGAAGATGATAGGGATGGTAAAAACAATAAAGCGGACCTTCGCCCATTTTCATATAGCACAGGGCTTTTCTCGAATAAGGGTCTTCAGTTGCCGCATATACAAATACCCCGGGAGAGGGTCTGGCTCCTACGATATAATCGACTATCCCTCCATGCTCCCTCAGATTGTCAATATCGAAAAGGTGAGTCAGGTTGTCGACGTGGTTATCTGAATGATAGCCCAGCATTCCTCTTTTTGCGACCCTCATACCGGTTGCATTTGCAACGCAGGACTGTTCAAACGATATTTTTGTGCCATCGGCAAAGCTTGTTGCCATTTCAGGAGATATACCCCATTTTTTTGCGAAAGCCTTTTGCGTATCAGGGTTCCTGTAATGATCCTCAAGGCCTTTTATATTGCCGCAAACAAGCGGTTCTAATCCAAATCCCCTGACATGACGGTAAAGGTTCATAATAACACCCGGCTGATCACCGTCACCCAGGCTGTATCTTACTCCATAATCTTTTGCCAGCTTGTTTAGTAAAGGGCCAAATATTGAGTCGAGTTCTGCATTGAAGGACAGCACGTGAATACCGTTTTCAAATGCACCTGTAATGGCTTTAAATGCAAACTCTATTGTGCCGGTTGTTTCAACAATTACATCTAACCCCTTTAAATGAAGTATGTTGTCAATATTGTCTGTAATTATTATTCTTCCTGTGTCAAATGCTTCCTGGCATCTCTTCCTGTTTCCGGGATTAAGAGCGAAATTGCTGATGCCGGCCTTTTGTACAGTCTTTACCGCTCTGTCCAAAGTGCGGTTATATACTGCAACAACCTTCATTCCCGGCGTATAATTTGCTATCTGGTTTATCATACCCTGCCCCATGGCCCCGGTACCGGTAATCGCCACTTTGACCGGGTTATTCTCCCGTTCCCTTTGCTGGAGTATATTATCTACCAGGACCATGTTATTCGTTTTTATATGAAATTGTATGGCGTAAACCTTGATATTCCTGACTGGTTAAAGGCGTGGTCTCCTCCGGAAAAATCTGCCATATTATTCCCATACTTTCCAGGGAGCATTCCCGCTTTGCCATAGCTCTTCCAGTACATTCCTGTCTCTCAGGGTATCCATGGGCTGCCAGAAGCCACTATGCCTGAATGCTGTAAGCTGCCCTGTTTTTGCCATGATTTCCAGTGGCTCCCTTTCCCAGACACTTTTATCATCTGTAATATAATTAAGGGCTTTGGGCTCCACGACAAAAAAGCCTCCGTTTACCCAGGCATTATCTGCTCCGTCTCCTCTGGGTTTTTCCCTGAAGCTGCCTATTTTGTCTGAGCCGGTGGCAAGAGAGAAAGCACCGAAACGCCCGGGTTGCTGAACGGCTGTCAGCGTTACAAGGGATTTCTGGTTTTGGTGAAGCTCAATGGATTTGGCAATATTGACATCGCTCACACCATCACCGTAAGTCAGGCAAAAAGTTTCATTTCCGATATACGATGCAACTCTTTTAATACGCCCGCCAGTCATAGATTGCTCACCGGTATCAACAAGAGTTACCTTCCATTTCTCTGAAGGTTTCCGGTGTACCTCCGTGGAATTATTGCTGAGGTCAAATGTAAGATCGGACATGTGCAAAAAGTAGTTTGAAAAATACTCTTTCAACAAATGCCCTTTATAACCGCAGCAGATGATAAACTCATTGATGCCATGATGAGAATATATTTTCATTATATGCCAGATGATCGGTTTATTGCCAATCTCTACCATGGGTTTGGGGCGGATCCCGCTCTCTTCGCTGATGCGGGTACCATATCCGCCTGCCAGTATCACTGCTTTCATATTTTTTTGAATTTTTCAAGGCCACACGGAGCTCACCATGCTATACTGACCTTCAATAAAATTTTATGTGAATTATAATATTTTCAGTATTTGTAAGATTTGACTTAAATGCCTGGTTGAATAAACCTGAACTGGCATATTTCATATTGTATGGTTTCAGACTAACCAAAAAACAGCTGTTTGGTTCAATTTTGTTCAAGATGTTTGAGTATTTTTTCAGAAAGTGTTTGGGCAATAGAAAGAGAAGCTGTGGCTGCAGGACTCGGGGCATTCAGAATATCCATCTGGTTCTTGCTTTCAATTATAAGAAAGTCATCTATTAAACTCCCATTTCTGTCGCAGGCCTGCGCCCTTACCCCGGCTCCACCGGGTTTCAGGTCATTCTTGTCAAGCGAAGGAAGCAGTTTTCTCAATGCATTGGCAAATGCCGTTTTATTATATGACCGGTAATATTCGCCGAGGCCGGTTCGCCAGTATTTTCGCATCACTTTATGAAAACCCTTCCATGTAATTGAATCATAGAAATCCTTCCGGGAAAAGCCGAACTTGCTGTATGCTTCTCTCCCAAAGGCAAAAACAGCATTTGGCCCTGCCTCGATCCCGCCGTTTATCTTTCTTGTGAAATGTACACCGAGGAATGGGAACGCCGGATCGGGTACCGGATAAATCAGTCCCCTGACAAGGTGTTCCTTTTCGGGTGCAAGCTCATAATATTCTCCCCGAAAGGGAATTATCCTGACATTTGAAGATGAGTTTGCAAGCTTTGCTATACGGTCGGCATGCAGGCCGGCTGTATTTACCACAAGCCTGGCAGAGTAGTTCCCCGCCCCTGTAATTACTTCAGAGTAGTTACTGTTGTGGCTGATCTTTTCAACCTTGTTGTTTAAATGCACATTACCGCCAAGGTCCTGAAAAAGCTGCATGTATTTCCCGGCAACCTGTCTGAAATCCGTTATGCCCGTATAGGGCACATAAAGAGCTGCCAGACCTGTACCGTAAGGCTCATATTCCTTTATTTCCTCACCGGGGATCTTTTTTACCTTTGTCAATCCATTGGTCAGTGATCTGGAATGAAGTTCATCCAGGCGGGGAAGTTCTTCCCTGGTTAAAGCTACAATAAGCTTTCCGCAGAGCTCATATTTGATACTATGCCTGTCACAAAAATCGATAAGCATCTTGTATCCATTCCTGCAGTTTATCGCTTTAAGGCTTCCTGGCTTATAATATACACCTGCGTGTATAACTCCGCTGTTATTACCTGTCTGGTGCCTGGCAATATCACCTTCCTTTTCCAGCACGCTGATATTCAGGTCGGGATTTTTTTCCTTTAGTGTTAAGGCTGTAGCAAGGCCTACTATCCCTGCTCCGATAATTACAACATCATTATGCATGTTCAGTCAAAATATTAGATGAAAATGAACTGTTTTTTTACATATTGCCAATCACGGGTTAATTGTTATAATTCAGTTCACAGGCCTATGAGTTCGGGGTAAATGTTTTTTTCATTCAGCATTTTCCCTATCTCCTCTTTGTATACAGAGTTCATTATAATCACTACATCAGGTTTATGATCAACAAGATCGTCAGGCCCGAGATACTTAATCCCGATACCGGGAATGTAATTCCCACGCATGTGTGGATTAATATCCACTACATGATCGATAGCATTTGCCCCGTTGAGATTGGTAAGGAATCCGACTGATTTGGAACCTCCACCCCATATGTAGATCTTTTTACCCTGGTCCTTCAGGTTTTTAAGATCACCGCGCCATTTATCAAGGCGCTTGTTTACCTGGGTGGCAAAGTCCCTTGTCATATCTTCAAGTTCATTAAGTTCTTCTTCAAGCGGGTGCTTACCTGTTGGGATTTCATCAACCGGTTTAGCTTCAATGAACAGGTATTGATCGTCATACTCAAGGTACATGTCAAGTATATCAAATCTGTTCAACCTGAACAGCCTGGCAAGAGAACCCGGGGAAAGATAAGTGCAATGCTCATAGAATATATCCCAGAATGCCTGCTGTTTCAGGATCCTGATGATCGAGGGCACTTCAAAGAAAACAACTACATCCTTCCTGGAGCCAATCGAATTTCTGATTGTTTTAAGGAAGTTACCTGTATCATGAATGTGTTCCAGCGTGTGCCGGCAGCAAATAAAATCTGCAGGCAGTTTACCATGCTCTTCGTTGTAAAATTCGGTAATGAACCTTAAATTGGGGTCGGGCTTGATTCTTCCTGGCACATAAGCAGGATCGATCCCTATTCCCCTGTTATTACCCAGTTCGCACATCAGTGAAATAAAATCACCTTTGCCACACCCAATCTCAATAATATCTTTGTTACGAAGATCATATCGTTCAATAACGCGGTTGCATATGCCGGTTATAAATTTTTTAAATGTTGGCGAAAATCCCTGCTGGTCCTCATACCCCTGGGTATAATAATCGATTGTTGTGTCGAAGGTAGTATTGTAGATAAATCCACATTGCGCACAAAACCCGAGATTGATATCATCACGTTTTATGCTTAATGCCTGCTCCTGGGTTTTAGCCGTCAGAAGGCTTTGTGTGGGGGCATTGCTTACCTTGAAGAAATCTTTTGTCAGCGCACTGTTGCAGTTGGGGCAAATATCGTGTCTTTGCATATCGGAATAAATTATGAGGTTTCTACTTATTGTTTTTGAGCAGGTTATCGGAAAAAACCGGATGGTTCAGGTCTTTTTCGGAAATGACAACCGGGTCGAAGGGCCATTCTATATTAAATGCCGGGTCGTTCCACCTTATACCCCTCTCGGTTCCGGGTGTATAAAATGCAGTAACATTATAATAAACCTCGACATTATCTGTGAGTGTAAGAAAACCGTGGGCAAAACCTTCGGGCACATACAGCATCCGGTAATTGTCACTTGTAAGCTCAGTACCTGTCCATTGCCTGAAGCTGGAAGAACCGGGTCTGAGGTCAATAATAACATCATACATTGCTCCGCGTACGCACCTTATTATTTTTGCCTCTTCGTACGGTGCCACCTGGTAGTGCATGCCCCGAAGGGTCCCCTTCGTGTTTGAAAAGGAGGTGTTGGCCTGCACAATGTCTCCTTTCAGCCCATGTTCAGTCAGCTCCTTACGACAAAATGAACGGCCGAAAAATCCCCGTTCATCTTCAATCTTTTTAATTTCAATAATATATGCTCCTTTTAATTTTGTTTCTTTAAATACCATGGTTGTGCTGATTTATAATTTAACTACTTGATATTTTTCAGGATTTCCATTCCAGGTTGCCGTTTATAAATCCTTTGGCTTGTAACAGGTCCAGTGTTTTTAGCCGGATGAAACCCGACTGCCTGAAATCAGGGTCATTAAAACCCATACCGGTAAGCCCGTCCCTGACCTCTTTTATCGTATTTTTCAGATCATGTATTGGCTGGTGATCGGGGGCGAGCTTTTTGAAGAGGTCGAAATTTACCCTGTAAGATCTTTTATCAGGGGGGGCATCCTGATTTATTGAAATTTTCGTGCCGGGTATGCTTTCTGCGATGGCTTCTGCAAGAGGTTTTACCTGGGTATTCCATTCATTGCTGCCTGTATTGACAGCAAGGAATTTGCCGCCTTCACCGGCATCCCTGATAATCCCCCATTCGATTGCCCTGGCCATATCCTTTGTGTTAATCATGGGCCGCCATGGTGTTCCGTCACTCAGAATTGAAATCTCTTTTGAAACAAGTGCTCCTGCAACAAAATCATTAAGAACAAGGTCCAGCCTCAATCTGTTTGAAAACCCGCAGGCAGTGGAGAATCTAAGGCAGGTTACTTTAAAATTATCATCGGCAAGTGGTTCCAGTTTTTCTTCGGTATAAACCTTGGATCTGGCATATGCCGTAAGTGGGTTCAGGCTGTCATTCTCTGTTTTGGGATATTGATCAGCAGCACCGTACATGCTGCAACTCGATGCGTAAACAAATGATCTTACTCCTGCCTCTTTGGATAACCGGGCAAGATTTACAGCGCTTTTATAGTTGACATCAAGGGTAATTTCTTCGTACTTGTTTCCCATAGGGTCATTTGATATTGCTGCCAGATCTACAACAGCATCGATCCCCTCGAGCAATTCAGCCGGGAAGCTCCTAATATCTCCGAAAACCTGGCGATTGAGTTTTATCTCCGGAAGGAAATAAGGATTGGTAAGACAGTGTGCAAAATAGCCAATGTCAAATCCTGTAATCTCAGCTTCCGGAAATGTTTTTCTAAGCTGATTAGTTACACTCGGGCCGATATATCCCATATTACCTGCAATAAGTATCTTCATTTGATTTAAAAATTAACAGTTTCGGTTATACAATATATTAAAACAAAAAAACAAGATATATAGATAAATAATTTTCAGTCAACAAGTTGAGATTTGCCCCTTTCGGGGATAAATTTTTTTCAGGTTGAAACATCATTGTGAATTACAGCTGTCATAAGTTACACAAATTAATTACAATAAAGCCCCTGTTTTATGATTTAAAACTACGAAAAAATTGTGTTGACACTATTGCCTATTTGACGACTCGCCATATGTAATTTGACCAATCAGTCAAAATAATGGACGTAGTAACTTTTTAACTATGCCAAAGCACTGCATTGCGGCTATTTCAGGGGTTTGCCCGGCCATGGGGTTTAACCATCATTGCGTCAGCAGGTAATGCTCCGCTTTCTGCCCGACAAGGTGCATGCCTGTTGTTTCGGGTCAAAAGAGACAGTAAACTCACCGGTTAATCTTTGATTGCAGAAAATTTTGACAACCCTTTCTATATTTTGATGAATGAGTGATTTGGTTTGATTGATATACATAAATATTCAGTAAATTTGATACTGAAATAAATGGCTGGTTCAGATGTGGCCTGTTCTCATTTCAACAAATATGGATTAGCGTTGTTATGTTCTTTTAAAAAGTGCCGCTGGTTTTAAAATCCCGGTTTAAGTATTAAATATTGAATAATGACACTCCAGGAATTCGATTGAATAATTTGTTAAGACAATTGAAATCCCAACGGTGTCTGTAAGATATAATTCCGCATTAATCTCTCAGTTATGGTAAAATCAGGAGACGTATTCAATCCTTTCCCCGGCCTGCGGCCGTTTGCATATAGTGACAGAGGTTTTTTCTTCGGGCGTGATATTCCAGTAAGTCAAATTACGGAGAAGCTTAATAATAATGGTATTGTTACAATCATCGGTACATCGGGATCCGGTAAATCATCATTGATAAATGCCGGCATAATCCCTGCCATGCTAAAAAACGGAATAGATGGTGGCGACACCCAATGTCGTGTAGTAAGCCTTAAACCGGGGAATGCGCCGTTTGACAATCTTTCGCGTGCGCTGATTGCAAGCGGGAAAGACCGGAACAGTAATTCTGACAAAGGAGAACAACCTGAAGAGATCTCCAGGATTCTGCGAAATAATGTAAACGGACTTGCTGATGCTCTCAGCAGAACAAAGACCGGCGGCAAAGAGAAAGTCCTTCTGGTAATCGATCAGTTTGAGGATCTTTTCCGTTATAGATACAGCAGGAACAACAGTATCCTTATACATGAGCACGACAGTTTCATAAGACTGCTCGTGGAGGCCAGGAGCCAGACAACGATACCGGTATATATAATCGTTTCAATTCAGTCTGATTTTATTGGCGATTTTCAACACTTCCATGAGTTTGGATCTTTAATTAATGAAAGCAGTTATATTCTGCCCCAGATGACAAGGGACGATATCAAGGAGGCAATTCACCGACCCGCTGCTTTAGCCGGTATAGATATCGATCCCAGGCTTGAGGCCCATCTTTTCAATGAGCTGAGAAACCGTACTGATAGTTTGCCACTGCTCCAGCATTTACTAAACCGGATGTTTGAGTTCCGCAAATCACATGACAACTTCGATCAGCCAATTTCATTTGAAGATTATGAAGGAGTGGGCACTATTGACAATGCTGTTTCCAGGCATGCCGACGAGGCTTTTATGAGTCTTTCAGATAACGGCCGCCTGGTTTGTGAGCATATGTTTAAGGTGCTGACAGAGAAAGGTGTGGATAACCGGGAGTTTGCAAATCCTTCGAGAGTTGCTGATATTGCTTCCATTATCCGTGTCAGGGTTGCCGATGTAATTGAAATTGCAGATAAATTCAGGCAACCGGATCATCTGTTCCTTCAACCAGGCAATGATGTCCGGCTAAACTCGGATACTGTCATAGATCTTGCCCATGAAAGCCTTATACGATTATGGAGGAGGCTCCGGGGCTGGGCTGAGGAAGAGGCTGATTCGGTGGTAATGTATAAGCATCTTGCTGAAGCTTCAAGATTTTACCAGATGGGCAAAGGACCTTTGCTTACAACACCCGAACTACAGCTTGCACTGAACTGGTATGAAAAGAACGATCCCTCATTTCAGTGGGCACAAAGGTACAACAGGGCATTTGAAAGGACAGTCCAATTCCTGAGAAAAAGTAAGGAAGTACACGATTTGAGAGAAGAGGAGAAGCAGGAACAGAGTATCAAACTGCGGAGTTCATTGCGCATGGTTGCCGCAATTGGTTTGCTGATCGTTGCAGGTGCAGGGTACCTGATCTTCAATCTTTCAGGTTCATTATCCAGGATGAGGGCAGAACTTGATGCTGTTGAAGCTGTTGAAAATGATGCATCAGGTCGTATCGCCATAATTGACACCATGGCCGGTAATGCCGTCGATCAGGATAATGAAGTACCAGTCCGGTCAGGGGTTGCCCCGGACAGACAGGAACCTGCGCAACCTGTTCGTCGCGCCCGGACGGCAGATGAAGCTCCGGCGGAGGCAGAGGAGTCCCCTCCGGCACTTCTTCCCGGGTTAGATCTACCGGAGTCCCGGGTAGAACCGGCACCGGCTATATCGGCTGAAGAGATACGTGCAAGAGAAGAGGCTCAGAAACGCAGGATGCTTGCTATTTCACAGTCATTGGCGGTGAGGGCCCTCCAGGTAGAAAATGATCCTGACCTGAAGGCTTTACTGGCACTGCAGTCACATGTTTTCAATGAACAATATAACGGGGCGGGCTACAATCCCGAGATTTATGCAGGTCTGATCTCTTCAGTGAGCGAACTGTATGGTAATTCCTTTAATGTTTTCAGGGGACATTCCGAATCGGTAAATTCGGTTGTATTCAGGCGAAACAGCAGCATATTCTACACCGCAGCATCTGACGGGCAGGTTCTGCAATGGGATCTCAATGACCGCAACGGGCAACCAAGGACATTAGCCCAGCTTCCTTTCGTTAACAATAAAATTGTGATTTCTCCGAATGGTCAGTGGCTGGCAGTCGGGACCAACGGTGGAGGGATCCAGATTATCAATCCTACCAGGAGTTTAACTACTCCGTTCCAGATCAGCTATGGAGATAACAGGATCATAGCCCTGGATTTCTTACCTGATAATGAACACATAGTTTTTGCCGGTTCGGACAATTCGCTCATCAGGTACCATATAAGGACCAATACAAGAGAGATTATAGCTGAAATTGGTTCTGAAGTTTTATCCCTTGCCGTTTCGGCCGGTGGAAATTTGATAGTTGCCGGAACAAGGGCGGGGCATGTGTACCTGTTAAACAGAGGTTCCGGTTATGTGCCTGAACTGATACAATCAAGCGATGGTAATGACATACATGCTGTTAGCTTTAATTCTGACGGATCCCGGATTGCCGCAGGAAATTTACGTGGAGAGATAAGTATTATTGATGTTGCAACACGAACTTTAATAACTACTCTCAGAGGGCATTCCGCAAGGGTAGTTGACCTTGATTTTACTCCCGACAACAGTCTTCTTGCATCATCAAGCTTTGACGGGACCATCCATGTATGGAATTTGCAAAATCCCGGAGAGAGCCCCCTGGTTCTAAGGGGTCATGGTTCATGGGTCCGCTCAGTTGCGTTTAATTCCTCGGGAGACAAACTGGTATCAGGCAGCCGTCAGGAAGACAGGCTGCGTGCGTGGATTTTTAACACCAATGAAATTAGTACATTGATTTGCGACAGGCTATCCCGTAGCATGACCCAGACGGAATGGAACCGATTCGTTGGAGAGGACATTCCCTATGCAGAACCCTGTCGCTGATAGCGTAACGTCTTTAACATTACTTATATGGGAACACTCTTTACAAAACTTGCACCAACCTTGATTATCCTGATGGTCATTTCCGCCAACCAGAGACTGGCTGCTCAAAATAGCTGTTCAGAGATCCTGGATCAGGCAGAGTTACTTTTTGAGCAGGGAATAATTGAAGAAATACCTGAAATACTTTCAGGATGTATCAAAGATGGCTTTTCCCCTGAAGAAAAGGTTCGGGCCCAAAAGTTGCTGATATTGACGTATATATTTGACAACAATATTCCGGAAGCAGAAGCGGTTCTTTTTGATTTCCTGAAAGATAATCCGGAGTATGTGGCAGCACCCGACGATCCTGCAGAATTTGTGCTCTTGCTTTCAGGCTTCAGAACTATCCCATACTTGTCGGTCGGGATGTTTACCGGAGGGAATCTTTCAGCAGCAAATATGGTTGAACATTACGGTCCTTACAACCCCGGTAACGGTAAAGGCAGTTTTGCAATGAATGCCCCGGGATTTCAAATCGGGGCCGCTGTTAATGCTTTTCTAACAGACTGGATGGAGGTTAATGCTGAGGCTCTTTTTGAGATAAATAGTTTTACTTACAGCAATGTTCAATACGGGTTTGCAGAAGTTAACCTGAAGGAGACCCACCAGAGGTTTGAGTTCCCTGTTACAGCCACCTTTTACCAGATACATAACGAATGGATGCCCTATCTCAGAGCCGGCATGTCATATGGCATCCTTACCAGTGCATCCGGTAACTTCAGAAGGAGCTATATTAATAACGACGTTTCAGGCCCTCTTGAGAGCCTTGATGTTGATATTACCGGTCGCAGGAGAACCGGTTTTGTCAATTTAATTGCAGGAGCAGGTATTAAATATAAAATACCCCGGGGGCACGTCTATTTTGACCTCAGGTACTATTACGGGCTTTCCCAGAAGGTCATTCCGGAAGGCAGGTGGCAGCATGATGAGGTGTTCCAGTTCTTTACCTCCGACAGCAATTTTTTTCTTGACCACCTGGCATTTTCACTTGGATACCGGTACTCATTTTTCCGGCCCGTTAAAAGACGATAACTGATGCAAGGATTGATCAATATAACAAAATGCACAAGAATATTTATGGTTGCCCTCCTGGTAATCGGTGCTCATTCCTGCAGAAAGGAATCGTTCAGTCCATCCCAGGCAGATTCTTTTATCAAGTTTTTCGGTTATGATGGCAAGGATGAAGGCTTTGATGTAAAAAGCCTTGATGACGGAGGTTTTATAATTGCAGGAACTGTCACTACCGCTGATTACGGCAGGAATATAGTGATTATCAGGACTGACAAATACGGTAATGAAATCTGGGAGACACAGCAATTTGGAAGTGAATATGATGATGATGTCCACAGCCTTAAAGTTCTTCCGGATGGTGGTTTCGCGCTGCTTGGAAGTATCGGCATTGAAAGAAGTGACGGCAAAGTTGTTTCAAATATGTATCTGTTGCGAACTGATGAATTTGGCGATACATTGTGGACAAGGCAATATGGGGGAACCTCCCGTGATGTGGGCTACCATTTTGATGTCACAAGTGAAGGGGGGTTCATCCTTATTGGTGAGACCGAAGATATTGTTTCAGGTAAGAAATCCATTCTTATTGTAAAAACCGATCCTGAAGGTGAGCCGGCCTGGTCAAGGCATCATAGTGGCGCAGGCGACCTTACAGGCCAATATATTGCTGAGACCCCGTATGGTTTTATTCTTGCCGGTTACGGAGATAGTCATACAAATACCAGTAAAGAAATCTTTGTTGCCCAGACAAACCCTCTCGGCAGATTGATCTTCCCTGCAACATATGGCAGCAATGAAGATGACTTTGGAAAATCACTCATTCCACTTCCTGATGGAGGTTATGTTATTCTGGGTACAACAACGAATCCTTCAACAAATGCCAAAAACATTTTCCTGGCTCGTACCGAAGAAAACATCTCCAATACAATCTGGACGAGGTCATTTGGGGGTAATATAAATCACGAGG
>SLRB01000342.1 GCA_007131165.1 Bacteroidales bacterium
AAAAGCACACCCGGATCATTTTCCCTGTATTGATTCCGTTTTACCTTTACCGATCCCGACACGAGGGTTGTCTGGATATAATTCTCCCCAGGGTAAGATTTAACATTAAAACTTGTGCCCAGCGCGGTGATCTCAAGTTTTGATGTAACTACCCTGAAAGGTTCTGCTCTGTCAGGAGCAACATTGAAGTAACCTTCCCCTTCAAGGATTACTTCTCGGCCGCCTCTTCCGAAATTGCGCGAATATTTCAGTCGGCTGCCCGCATTTAACCATACAGTGGTGCCGTCGGTTAGGGTAACCGTGCTTCTGGATCCTGTTGCCGATTTTACCTCGTATATCTCCTGATCATGCTCAATAACGTGGTTAATCACCAAATAGGTGGTGATGGAACCCAGGGTTGCAATAATTAGTATGGTTGCTGCCCACTTTAGTGTATTCCTTATTATCGTGGTTACAGGCAATCTCTTTTTAGCCTGCTTCCTGTTTTGGTCAATGAACCTGTCAAAGGCATCGCTGTAATTGAATTTTTTCCTGTTTGCCGTGATTTCCGATGCAGTCCACAGTCTCTCCAGTATTGCAAAGTCGTTTAAATTTTCTTCACTCTCAGCCAGCCATTTTTCAAGTTCGGTAATATCTTTTTCTGAATAGTCACCTGAAAGGATCCTGGAGATAATCTCTGCTTTTTTATCGTTCATTAGAATAATTTATACAGTATAGACAATTTGACTTATAGTTTCAGTTAAAGAAAAGTTAAGATTTATTAACATTTTCTGTTTTTTGTGGCCCGTGTCCCGGTATAGGCCACCGCTTCACTTAAGGTAGGGTGCAAGTTCTTCTCTGAGCTTTTCGAGGGCAATTGAAATCTGCCGTTGTACGGTATTGGGACTTATTTTAAGTTTTTCTGCAATCTGCGAATATTTCAGGCCTTCATTCCTTTTCAGCAGGAATATTTCCCTGCACTTGTCCGGCAACGACGCAACTGCCTCAGTGATCTTCTTCTCCAGCTCGTTGGCTATTAGAATTGATGATCCGTCTTCCTGGCTTATGTTCAGGCTGTTCAGTGTGTCCCGAATCTGACCCGTCCTTGATTCGCTGTATTTTCTTTCAATAAGGAGCCTCCTGATATAATTCACCGAGCCGTTACGTACTGCAGAATACAGGTAATTGTGCAGTTCGCCGTTGATCTCGATTTTTTTCCGCCCCTCCCACAGTTTCATAAATGCATCCTGTACTATCTCCTCGGCGATCCCGGGGTCGCGAACATACCGGTGAGCTATAACGCACAGTCCCGGGTAATACTTTCTGTATACCTGCCTGAATGCGGTCTTATCTCCCTTTCTGATGGATGATTTTATTTTTCTTTCCCTGTCACTGATATCCATTCACCGGGTATTTTGTTGATGAAAAAACAGAGGAATTACAAATTAACAAAAATTAACCTATAAAGGTCGGATTAATTTAACAAATTTTAAAGTTCTGCAGGTAAAACCTTCATAAATATTAAAGGGTTGGCTGTAAAAAACTGCATGGTATAAAAGCATTTTATGAGAAGTATTTTAATAAGCATCCTTATTGACAGGTAATGGAGTTATTGGCGCCCTTTCCCTTCAGGAATAAGACATTGCCGGAAACTGAACGGGAGTGATACTGCTTTTGCAGGACAGTCAAATCAACGGCGATCAAAAAACTTCATTTACATTTTAATTGGACGGATTGTTCAGTAGTATTTAAGCTGCACGTTAAAGCTGTTGCCCCTGACAACCCAGCAGGGCCTGTCGCATCGCGTCCGGATCTTTTCGGTGCGCAGGAACGCCCCGTCGATGGCGGTTATGTAATATACCGCATGCCCCCTGTAGTCTGCGGTTACGGTATAATACCTGTTAACCGGGAGGATTGCGGTCCAGGTATCTGTGAGAACAGTATCGGCAAGTATAAGTACCTCCTCTTCGATCCTTCCTTCATATACCCTTACTGCAACCCTGCGGTTTGTCTGGTTAATCGTCAGTTTTACACTTACTTCGGCAAATTCAGGTTCTTCAGTATAACACTCGCTGCAATCAAGTATGAACCACTCCTCGGGATTACAGGAGACCGTGGCCGCCAGACCCGCTGCCAGCAGTCCGGCAGCCCAGGTTAAGGCTCTGGTTTTCAGGACGCGGACTGCCTTGCCGATCAGGATATTTATTGCCGATGTCTTCATAATCACTACCAGTATGTTGTCCTGTATATGAGCGGATCCTTTTTTATGCCGAACCGGATTCCTGCGCCCGCGGTGATAAAATGTCCGTGTTTCCTGAGTATGTCGAGATTGACATACTCATAGCCAACAGTGTAGAACCACCAGCTTCCCTCTTTATAGTATCCGGCCGATGGCACTATGTGCCATTTCGGGTCCGGGTACCGGTATGTACCCCAGTACCTGCCTTCCGAATACATTACTCTGAACCCGGCGTAAAAACCCTCATCGTTGATTGCAAATGGCCTTTCGAACGGAAACCTTTTGTGGAGCGACCCGAAATAAAGGTGGCGTTGCTCCCATAGCTGGTCATCCCAGTTATCCCTGAACTCGACCAGTACGGCCCTTCTTACCGGACGGGTGCTCCAGCCTGCCGACAGAAGCAGGTTATACTTATTGTCTTCAAGCCCGATATATGGTCCGTTGAAAAAATCACCCGTGTTGAATATGACATTATAAGAAACCTGCATTATGCTGAAGTCGGGAATAATATTCCTTCTTACACCATACTCCCGCATTATGTCGATCAGTTCCTGGTTTTCCCTCCACCTGGCAAGGTTCATCAGGTTATCGGTCGCTGATATCCTTGCATGCGGATCAGCCCCATACTCAATAAGCATCCTTGCAATTTCCGGTTTGTCGTTGGCAATCGCAATTGCCAAAGGGGTCATCCCGTCTTCTGTCCTTGCATTTACCATTGCATTGTTCTCGAGCAGGTAATCTGCCATTTCAGTCCGTCCGATCTGAACGGCCATCATCAGCGGGGTGAAACCAAAATTATCGGGATTGTTGACAGAAGCTCCGTAATCCAGCAGCAGCCAGGCAATGTCGGGCTGGGCATAAATTGCAGCACCATGGAGTGCAGTTGCGCCTTCATAATCGGTTGCATCGGGATCGGCCCCGAACATAAGGAGCAGCTCAGTCATCCCGAACAGGTCACGGGAAGCTGCGTGCATAAGCGGGGTAACACCGCTGTAATCTGCGATCTCAGGATCTGCGCCCTGTTGCAAAAGATAGAGTGCCACGTTATAATTGTTGTTAATCACGGCACCGGCAAGCGCGGTTATACCGTTATAGGGTACTATATCAAGTTCGGCCCCGTTCTCTGCCAGGGTAACGACGATATCTTCATAACCGGCGCTTGCTGCATACATCAGGGCGGTTACCCCGTCACCCGTCGTCATGTTCACATCGTACCCGGCTTCTATCAGTACCTCCACGCTGTCGGCATCTCCCCTCTCGGCGGCCATTATTAGAAGCAGGGTGGTGTCATTATTGCTGCCGGCAACCAATCCGGCAGCCCCGGCGCCGGTTCGCAACAATATCCCTGGTATTTGCGAATACCCCTGTAATTGAATTAAGGACAACAGAATTGCAGAGAAGATGATTATCCTTGGCATTATTAAATTAAATAGCCTGCCATATGCCCAGAACCTTCCGGCGATGACAAACGGCGGTTATTAGCTCCCAAAAATCCGGCCTTTTCCCCGGCCTGAAATCTCTTTGCTGTCAATGTACCCGGCAAAATTAATGCCGACAGCCAGAGGACTGCTAAAATATATCTTTTTTGATTAAAAAAATAAAAGCTTTGTCTATAATTACATTTCTGTTTAATAAAACAAGAAGATATGAGTTTTAATTTTGACAATGTAACAAACCGCAAAGGGACCGGATCTGTAAAGGCAGACGGAATGTCCGGATATTTCGGTACAGGGGAACTGTTGCCCATGTGGGTGGCAGATATGGATTTCCAGGTTCCGGATTGTATTACCGGGGCTTTAAAAAAGAGGGTTGACCATGGTATTTTCGGTTACCCGCTGGTCACTGCCGGGTTCTATGATTCTATAGTTAACTGGATGAAGAAACGGCATAATTGGGATGTCAGGGCTGAATGGGTTGTTTTCACTCCCGGAATCGTGCCTGCACTTACCATGTCAGTCATGGTATATACTGAACCCGGTGACAAGGTGCTATTGCAGAGTCCCGTTTATCCCCCGTTTTTCTCATCAATAAAGGATAACAACAGAGAGATTGTAAACAATACACTGGTTGAGGAGGGAGGAAGATACGGTATTGATTTTGATCAACTGGATTACCTGTTGTCACAAAACGTGAAAATGATGTTTTTCTGCAATCCTCATAATCCTGCCGGCCGCGTATGGTCGGCCGCGGAGGTGAGGAGGGTGGTTGAGCTTTGCAACCGGCATAACGTTGTGCTTATTTCAGATGAAATACATTCCGACCTGGTGTTCAGCCCTCACAAGCATCTGCCGGCCGCTATGGCGGGGGCAGGGCACAGCAACATGGTTATATGTATGGCGCCCAGCAAAACCTTTAACCTCGCAGGGATGGCATCAGCATTCATGATCATCCCCGATAAAAACCTTCGCCGGAAGATGCAGAATCTTCTGCAAAACCTGCATATCCACTACGGTAATATTTTCGGGCTTGTTGCACTCCAGGCTGCATACGAGGGCGGGGCCGGATGGCTGGATGCTCTCCTGGAGTACCTGAAGCAAAACATGGATACGGTCGAAAACTTTTTCAGGGTGGAGATGCCGCAGATCCGTCCGGTAATTCCTGAGGGCACATACCTTGTATGGCTTGATTGCACTGGTATGGGAATGGATGACAGTGAGCTAAGAGAGTTCTTTATAAAAAATGCAGGTGTTGCAATGAACCCGGGAACCGCGTTTGGCCCCGGCGGAGAGGGATATTACAGGCTGAATGCAGGGTGCCCGCGCAGCACTCTGGCCGAGGCACTCGGCATGATAAAAAAAGCCTGGGACAAAGTATAACCTGTCCCTGTCTGTTTGATGCGTTGCCCAAAATGAAAAACGGCATTTTTATATTTTGAGATTTGGTAGATCAGGCAACCGGGCCGGGAAGTGGTCATCCTTCTCCTTCATTGTCTTCAAGGAGGCCGGGCCTCAGCCTGCGGGTACGTTCCAGTGATTGCTCCAGCTTCCATTCTGCAATTTTTTTCTCATTACCGGAAAGCAGGACGGCAGGTACTTCCCATCCCTTATAACAGGCAGGCCTGGTGTAAACGGGGGGAGCCAGGAGGTTATCCTGGAAAGAATCGGTAAGGGCGCTGGTTTCATCAGACATAGCTCCAGGCAGCAGCCTTACCGTACAATCTGTCACCACAGCTGCTGCAAGCTCGCCACCTGTCATTACATAATCGCCCAGCGAAATCTCCCTGGTGACAATATGATCGCGTATCCTTTGGTCAATCCCTTTATAATGGCCGCAGAGCAGTATTATATTGTCAAGCGTTGACAGATGATTGGCAGTTTTCTGGGTAAATTTATCTCCATCGGGCGACAGGTATATTATTTCATCATAATCGCGCTCTCTTGCCAGGTGTTCAATGGCCCTGTCCACAGGCTCGATCATCATGACCATCCCGGCATCGCCGCTGAAGGCGTAATCGTCGACTCTCCGGTGCTTGTCCGTTGCAAAATCCCTTATATTGTGAACCCTGATAGTCACAACTCCTTTATCTGTTGCTCTCTTTATGATTGAATGGGACAGGAAGCTGTCCAATAGCCCGGGCAACACCGTTAAAATATCAATACGCATGGCACTTTTTATGCAAAAATAAAACAAAAAACACTGTATCTGTCACCGGCTATATCAATCCGGTGCAGGCATATTCCGAATTTATGCAATAAATTGGGCCACTATTATACGGTAAACATATATTTTCGTACTTTTGAACCCGTTATATAAAATGGTACTATTGGCAAGGTGTTATTGAAAACCTTGAAAAACTGCCTCGTATGGATACGAAGGATCTAAACGGACCTGCTCCTGAGGAGCAATCCGGTATGAATGAAAGTAATACCGGAGATACGAAAAAAGCCAGCGAACAGGAACACAAGATGAATTTTGCCGGCAATACAGGAGAGGAACCTGAGGGGGGGACGAGCCGGGAAAAAACCGGAACCGGAACCTCAGAAGAGTCTGTTGAGGGGACTGAATCTGCAAAGGAGCCGGATGAAACGTCTGAGCCGGCAGGTGAGGTAAAACCTCCGTCAGATTCAGAACCGGCAGAGGATGATGAGCCTGTCAGGGAGGAAGAATCTTTAAATGAAGCTGAACCTGCAAAGGAACCTGCTGAGGAGCCTGCTGAGGGAGCTGAATCTCCAAAGGAGCCAGCCGGGGAAGCCGAGCCTGCAAAGGAGACTGCCGGAGAGCCTGCAAAGGAGGATGAATCTGCAAAGGAACCTGCTGAGGATCCTGCTGAGGGAGCCGAGACTGCTGAAGAGCCTGCCGGGGAGACTGCTGCGTCTGCCGAGCCTGCAAAACCCCAAGGTCCGCCAGATTTTCAGGACATGGAAAAGGAGCAGCTGCTTACGGTCCTGGAAGAGCTTATTGCCTCCAAACCGGTTATGGCCATCAGAAACGATGTAGAAGCTATTAAGGTAAACTTTTACAAACGTCACAAGGCGGATATAGACCAGAAGCGGAAAAAGTTCATGCAGGAGGGAGGCGATGCCGAGTCCTTCGATCCCGGAGAGGACCCTTCCGAGAACAGGTTCAAGGAGCTCTACAGGAATTACAGGCATTCAAAGGCAGCGCACAACAGGGGGCTTGAACACACCAAACAGGAAAACCTGGAAAAAAAATTACAGGTTATAGAAGACCTGAAGGAGTTGGTAAACAGCACAGAAGACCTTAACCGCACTTTCCCTGAGTTCAGAAAGCTACAGAAAAGATGGCACGAAACAGGAATGGTGCCGCAGCAGAAACTAAAGGACCTCTGGGACACTTATCACCACTACGTGGAGCTCTTTTATGACCAGATCAAGATAAACAAGGAACTCAGGGACCTGGACCTGAAAAAAAACCTGGAGACCAAGATAGAACTGTGCGAAAAGGCCGAGGAGCTGCTGCTCGAATCAAATGTAATAAATGCTTTCAGGCAGCTTCAGAAGCTTCATGATCAGTGGAGGGAGACGGGACCGGTACCCAGAGATCAGAAAGATTCAATATGGGAGCGGTTCAGGGAGGCAACCCACCAGATAAATAAAAAGCACCAGGAGCATTTTGACAAACTGAAAGAGGCACATAAAAAGAACCTGGAAACAAAAACAGCGTTATGTGAAAAAGCCGAGGCGATGGTTGAACAGCCGCTGGAAAATTTCAAACAGACTGAGAAACTTACCCGTGAGATGATCGCCTTGCAACGCACATGGAAGACTATCGGGTTTGCCCCGAAAAAAGATAACGCACGTATCTATCAGCGCTTCAGGAATGCGTGCGATAAATTTTTTGCCGCCAAAAGGGAGTTTACCGCACAGAACAAGGAAGTGTTGAATGAGAACCTTCAGAAGAAACTCGACCTTTGTGTACAGGCTGAGGCGCTTAGTGAAAGCACTGATTGGAAAAGAACAACCGATGAGCTTATTACCATGCAGAAACAGTGGAAAGAGATCGGGCCTGTTCCGCGAAAGCATTATGACCCTGTATGGAAAAGGTTCAGGGCCGCTTGTGACCGTTTCTTTGACCGTAAATCGGAATTTTATTCAAATATTGATTCCAAATATGAGGATAACCTGAAGAAAAAAACCGCCCTTATTGAAAAGATTGAGAATTTCAAGTCCGGCGAGAATATAGAGGATAGTCTCAGGAAACTTAAGGATTACCAGCGTGAATGGGTGTCAATAGGTTTTGTGCCCATAAAGGAAAAGGATAAGGTACAGAAAAGGTACCGTGCCGCCCTCGATAAACATTTTGAAAGCCTGAAGATTGATGACCACAGCAAGAACGTCGTCAAATTCCGGCATAAGCTTGAGAGTGTAAAGCAAAAACCAAATGCCATGAACAAGCTGAAGTTTGAAAGGGAAAAGTTTCTGAACAAATTCAGGCAGCTTGAAAATGATATAACGCTTTGGGAGAATAATATTGGTTTTTTTGCAAAATCAAAGACCGCTGATGCTACAATAAAGGAGTTCAGACAGAAAATAGAGCAGGGTAAAAAGCAGATGGAGGTCCTTGAAGAGAAAATAAGGATGATAGATGAGCTTGATAACTAACAGGTTTAGTAATGTATAAATTCTACATCAATTGGCACTGAAAAAATATATTTTTGTTACGGGAGGAGTCACCTCCTCACTGGGAAAGGGGATCATTTCAGCCTCACTTGCCAAATTGCTGCAGGCAAGGGGGTACTCGGTTACTATCCAGAAGCTTGACCCTTACATTAATGTAGACCCCGGAACACTTAATCCATACGAACACGGAGAATGCTATGTTACTGAGGATGGTGCGGAAACCGACCTTGACCTGGGCCATTACGAGAGGTTTCTCAACATTCCCACCACCCAGAACAACAATGTAACCACAGGCCGTATATACCAGTCGGTTATAAACAAAGAACGCAAGGGCGATTACCTTGGCAAGACAGTCCAGGTAATCCCGCACATTACAGATGAGATTAAGAGAAGGATCAAAATTCTGGGTACAAAGGGAAATTTTGATTTTATAATAACAGAAATCGGCGGTACAGTAGGTGATATAGAATCTCTTCCATATATTGAAGCGATCAGGCAAATGAAATGGGAACTGGGGCCCCTTAATTCGCTGGTTATCCATCTTACCCTTGTACCCTATCTTTCAGCTTCGGCAGAACTGAAGACCAAGCCTACCCAGCATTCCGTCAAACTGCTCCTGGAAAACGGTATTCAGCCGAATATACTGGTATTAAGATCCGAACATCCTCTAAGCAACGATATAAGGAAGAAGGTTGCCCTTTTTTGCAATGTCGATTATAGCGCTGTAATTGAGTCGGTTGACGTATCGACCATCTATGAAGTACCCCTTCTTATGCAGAAGGAAAACCTGGATGTGACAGTCCTTTCCAAGCTTAATCTTCCCGGGGGGAACAAACCGGAGCTGAAACCATGGAAACAGTTTGTGGCAAAGGTCAAGAACCCCCAAAAGAGTGTGACTGTTGCTTTGGTTGGCAAATACATCGAACTCCCCGATTCCTATAAGTCGATAATGGAATCATTTGTTCACGCAGGTGCAGTTAACGATTGCAGGGTTGAGCTGCGCAGCATACAATCGGAAAAAATAACGGAAAGCAATATTGAAAGTTACTTTTCGGGGGTACAGGGGATCCTTGTCGCTCCGGGCTTCGGCGATCGCGGCATTGAAGGAAAAATACTGTCGGCAAAATATGCCCGTGAGAAAAACGTTCCTTTTTTCGGGATCTGTCTCGGGATGCAGTGTGCGGTAATAGAGTTTGCACGCAATGTGCTGGGACTGGAGGATGCACATTCAACCGAGATGAACATCAAAACACCGCATCCCGTGATCGATCTGATGGAAGAACAAAAAGGGGTTACAATAAAGGGCGGGACCATGAGGCTTGGCATATATCCCTGCAGTGTTACCCCGGGGTCAAGATGCAGCTCCATCTACCGTAATGGTGAAGTGATGGAGAGGCACAGGCACAGGTATGAGTTTAACAACCAGTATCTTGATATGTTTGAAAAGAAGGGGATGATACAGGCGGGAATTAATCCTGATACCGGACTTGTTGAGATCATGGAAATCTCGGCCCACAAATGGTTTATAGGAGTGCAGTTCCATCCTGAGTACCGGAGCACTGTTCTTAATCCGCATCCCCTTTTTATAAGTTTTGTACGTGCCGCACTCGATAACATCAATCAGGAAATTTTATAACATTATAATTAAGGTTTAATATTTTTTTATGGACAGGAATTCAATAACAGGCATCGTTCTTATTGCACTGATACTTATAATCTTCAGCGTTATGAACAGACCCTCACAGGAGGAGATAGATGCCGCGAGGAGAAGGCAGGATTCCCTTGAGGTAGTGAGGCAGCAACAACTTGAGGAGGAAGCCCGGAGGATAGAAGAGGCTGAGGAATTCGTTACTGACGAGGTGCCTGAAGATGTGCCCGATACCGTTCGGGTAATGACTGAACTGCAGGACAGGTACGGCGATTTTGCCAGGGCCGCAATGGGTGAAGATGAAATATACTCTATTGAGAATGAGAAGATAATTTTGAATATTTCATCCCGGGGCGGACGGCCATGGTCGGTTGAACTCAAGGAGTTTCAGCGCTGGGATTCAGTTCCTCTCATTTTGTTTGAGGGCGATGACAACTCATTCGGGTTAAATTTCTTTGCGCAGAACCGGAGCATATCAACCAATAACCTCTATTTTACTCCTCTGCCGGATGAATTGGTGGCCACGGTAAACACCAGTGAGACACTGGCCCTGAGGCTTTATGCCAGCGAGGAGAGTTATATTGAGTATGTTTATTCGCTGGCCCCTGACAGTTACATGGTTGATTTCAATATCAACCTTGTCGGTATGGAAGATTACCTCGGCTCCGGTGCAAGCTTTATTGATCTTTACTGGGAGATTGACCTGCCTGGCCAGGAGAGGGTGAGTAAGAATGAGAATAACTATTCGACGATACAGTACAAGTTTCTTAACGATGATGTTGACAAGCTATCTGAAAGGTCTGACCGCGATCATGAAGAAATACGTACAAGACTGAAATGGATTGCATTCAAGCAGCAGTTCTTCTCATCTGTGCTGGTTGCCGGCGATCATTTTTCCAGTGCCATAGTTGAGCAGGAGAGGATAGAAGATGGCCGTTACCTTCGCAACTATGTTGCCGATATAAGGCTGCCGGTCGAAGATGTAGGAGCAGAGTCAATACCTATGCATTTTTATTTTGGCCCCAATCACTACAACACTCTCAGAACGTATTCTCAACAATTTGAAGCAGCAACAGACTACAACCTCGAGCTTTACCGTATGGTTCCGCTGGGATGGGGCATATTTGGCTGGGTGAACCGTTTTGTGGTTATCCCTGTATTCAATTTCCTCGAAAGATATATCGACAACTACGGGATTATAATACTGTTTCTGACCATCTTTATCAAAGTAATTGTATTCCCCCTAACATATAAATCATATATCTCAACATCAAAGATGAGGGTTTTGAAGCCTCAGATCGATGAGATAAACGAAAAGATCCCCAAGGAGAAAGCAATGGAGAGGCAGCAGGCTACGATGAACCTGTATAAACGGGCCGGGGTAAACCCGATGGGTGGGTGCCTGCCAATGCTTATACAGCTTCCAATACTGATCGCATTGTTCAGATTCTTTCCGACCTCCTTTGAGCTCAGACAGGAGAGCTTCCTTTGGGCTACAGATCTTTCCACCTACGATTCAATTCTTGACTTACCCTTCGAGATTCCTTTTTACGGTGAACATGTTAGCCTTTTCACACTGCTCATGTGTGTGTCGACAGTCATCTATACCAGGATGAATTCGCAGATGACTGCCAGTTCGAGCCAGATGCCGGGTATGCAGATGATGATGTACATGATGCCGGTTATGCTGCTTTTTATCTTTAACAGCTTTGCTTCGGCACTTAGTTATTACTATTTTCTTACCAATATGATTACTTTTGGCCAGCAGGCATTAATCAAGCGTTTCGTAAATGACGAAGAGCTGTTGCGGAGGCTGAATGAAAACAAGAAGAAACCGGTAAGCAAATCGAAATTCCAGAAGAGGCTTGAGGAAATGGCCAAAAAACGCGGGGTTCAGACACCGCAAGGCAGGGATCAGGGGAAAAAGAAAAGGCCGCCATCAAAGAAGAAGTAGGATCTTCTTTATGACTTACACCGGGGCGAAGACCTTTTATGACTTACACCGGGACTGCAGGTTTTAACGGATGGTATGAACAGGTAAAGCTGAATGAGTGCCAGGGCAATGCGGTAGTCGTTACTTCTCCAGTATAAATGCTTTGCCCTGTATCACAGGGATGGCTTTTCCATTATACTTCACCAGGGTATATGGATGGTAGTCGCATCCCTCATGTCTCTCCCGTTCTACAATAACGTTAAGTGTATCGGTTTCAGCCTCATTCAATACCAGGTAAAAGATATCGCTGCGGCCTGTAAGGCTGATCATGGGTAACTGTACCGATACCATTTCGGTCAGTTCGCTGTCAGGATCAGCTTCTTTGTTAACAATCAGATCGTTCCTCTCATCATTGTAAACGTAAAAGATCTCAATACTGCCTGGGTCATAATAGCCCGATGCAAGAAGGTCAGTACCTGTTTCTGCTTCTGTTATGCTGAAGCGGAACGGGTCGGGATGAACCGAGCAGTTATCATCTTCGCAGGCTGTTGAAGCGACCATTGCCACTGCAAACGCTGCCAGTAATGCAGGACGGAATTTTGCCATTTTTTTGGTTGTGTTAATAATCCGGTAACCTGAGTTTACCCGGTTTAACGGTTTGTCAGCCAAAAAAGTTACCTGCTACCTGTATTCCTGCCAGCTTTTTATAGCCAGGTCATCCGGTGACAGCCTGCATATAGCATAGATAAATGCAGAGGCAAGCCTTGCATTGGTTATAAGGGGTATGTTAAAATCAATGGCAGCGCGCCTGATATGATAATCGTTATAGAGCTCGCCCGAAGACAGGTTTTTGGGTATGTTGATAACCAGATCTATCTTTTTGTTCCTGATATATTCGAGAGTGTTCGGATGCTTATCCTCATCCGGCCAGTGAAGCAGGGTGCAGGGAATGCCATTCTCTTTGAGAAACTTTTGAGTACCCTTTGTCCCGAACAATTTGTATCCCCTCTCATGCAGCATTCTTGCACTGATAAGCATTTCTATCTTTGAGCGGGGCGGGCCGGTCGACAGGAGTATGTTCTTTTGCGGTATCCTGTATCCTACCGAGAGCATAGCATTAAGAATTGCCTCGTAGTAGTCCTCTCCCAGGCATCCCACCTCACCGGTCGATGCCATCTCAACGCCAAGCACCGGGTCTGCTTTCTGTAACCTTGAGAAGCTGAACTGCGGTGCCTTAACCCCGACATATTCGAGCTCAAAAAGCGACTCTGAAGGCTTTTGGACATTTTCACCCAGCATTACCCTGGTTGCAATATCGATCAGGTTGCATTTTAGTACCTTCGATACGAACGGGAAGCTTCTGGATGCCCTCAGATTGCACTCGATAACCTTTATATCGTTATCCCTGGCAAGGAATTGTATATTGAACGGACCGCTAATGTTCAGCTCCTTTGCTATCTGTTTTGATATCCGTTTTACCCTTTTGATGGTTTCCAGGTATAGCTTTTGGGGGGGAAATACAATTGTGGCATCACCCGAATGAACGCCTGCAAACTCAACGTGTTCGGAAATGGCATAAACTATTACTTCGCCGTTCCTGGCAACTGCATCGAACTCGATCTCTTTGGCATTCTCAATAAACTCGGAGACAACGACCGGGTATTGTTTGGATACGTTGGCGGCCAGTTCGAGGAAATGATCCAGCTCATCGGCATTGGATACTACATTCATGGCAGCACCTGAAAGTACATATGAGGGCCTGACCAGTACGGGATAGCCGACATCGGCAGTAAATTTATGGATATCTTTGACAGTAGTGAGCTCCTTCCAGCGTGGTTGATCAATACGCAGAGAATCAAGCATAGAAGAGAATTTGTAACGGTCTTCTGCCCTGTCTATCGCGCCGGGTGTGGTGCCGAGAATCCTTACTCCGCCCTTATGAAGCCGCATTGCAAGATTGTTCGGTATTTGCCCCCCTACTGATACTATCGCACCTTTTGGATGCTCAACATCTATTATATCCATGACCCTTTCGTATGTGAGCTCGTCAAAATAGAGGGCATCGCACACATCGTAATCGGTGCTGACCGTTTCGGGGTTATAGTTGATCATAACCGACCTCAATCCTTTTTTTCTTATTGTCTCAACTGCGTTTACGCTGCACCAGTCAAATTCGACACTGCTTCCTATGCGGTAGGCACCTGATCCCAGAACCACTATAGATTCCTTACCCTCTTTCCTGATCGGGTCGCTTTCCGTACCATGATATGTCATATAAAGGTAATTGGTCTGTGCAGGGAACTCGGCTGCAAGAGTATCTATCTGCTTGACCACCGGTATGACACCCAGTTTTTTCCTGTACTCCCTGACTCTCAGCGAATATCCTGTAAGCTCCTCGCCGGTGTGTTTGCAGAGCACCCGGCCAATCTGGAAATCGGAGAAGCCGGCCTTTTTGGCTTCAACCAGCAGGCTTTTCGGTATATCCTCTACACAGCTGTATGGGGAAAGCTGGAAGT
>SLRB01000260.1 GCA_007131165.1 Bacteroidales bacterium
AGTTCAGACCCGGATCGGTTTTCAGGATTTAGTAAAAGTTCAAAAAAAAGCTGCTCCGATTTCGCGTTATACTATTTTTTTTACCTTTACCTGTTGATTTTTTGGGATTGGTTCTTTTCAATAATAAATATTTTAAACCTTAATTTTATATATAATTATGAAAGAGTATGTTATAGGTATTGACATTGGGGGCACATTTACCAAAAGCGGGTATGTTGACCGCGAGGGTAATTGCTATGCCGAATCAGTTTCACCAACCGACACATTTGACAATGTTGAGGATTATCTTACAAACCTTGTAGGCGAGCTCAAGAAGGCTGAAAAGCAGCTCGAAGAGCCATACAAGATTGTTGGTGTTGGTATTGGCGCCCCGAACGGAAATTATCACAACGGGACAATCGAAAATGCCACCAACCTCAAATGGAGAGGAGTTATCCCGTTGGCAGAGCTTGTTAATAAGCATTATAACCTGCCGGTAAAACTAACCAACGATGCCAATGCCGCTGCTCTTGGCGAGATGGTTTATGGTGGGGCCAAAGATATGAAGGATTTTATTATGATAACCCTCGGAACCGGTCTTGGCAGTGGTATTGTGGTAAGCGGCGACCTGGTATACGGACATGACGGATTTGCAGGTGAACTTGGCCATGTTAATGTTGTCGAGAACGGCCGGAAATGTGGTTGCGGCAACCTTGGCTGCCTGGAAACGTATGTTTCAGCCCCGGGAATCAAACGCACCGTTTTTGAATTGCTTGCATCAGACAGCAACGCCAGTGAACTGGTTAACTATAGTTTTAGCGAACTTGATTCTGAGATGATATATAATGCCGCGGTAAAGAACGATCCTGTTGCCCTGAAGGCATTTGACATAACCGGAAAAATACTTGGCCGTAAACTTGCCGACTCGGTTGCTCATACCAGTCCGGAAGCCGTGTTCCTGTTCGGCGGACTTTCTAAGGCGGGCGATTATATATTCAAGCCCACTAAAAAGTATATGGAAGAGAGTGTTATGGGAACATTCAGCAATAAGGTAAAAATCCTGCCTTCGCAGCTGACCGATAAGAACGCTGCGGTAATGGGGGCCAGTGCATTGATCTGGAAAGAGCTTGACAAATAATACTGCAATTCGCGGATAACGAAATGTTTTCTGGAATTTATTTTCAATTATATAATTGACCCGGCGTTAGTCCGGTAAAACCTAAAGCCAAATTGTTTAATAACTAAATCAATTACCATGTCAAATCAAAACAATACACTGAGAGTGGGAATGATATTCATTTCCATGATCTTTTTTATTTTCGGGTTTGTCACTACCTTTATTATCACCCTGAGTGATCCTGTGATGGAAGCTTTTGACCTTACCTATACTCAGGGCTTCCTTGTTAACTCAGCCTTTTTCATATCATATGCCATCTTTTCTATTCCGGCTGGCGGTGTGGTCAAAAGGATCGGTTACAAGAACTCAATAGTGGTAGGGCTTCTTTTGATATCATTTGCAGGCTTCCTGTTCTTTCCCGCTATCAGGACTGAATCTTATCCCTTCTTTCTGGGTGCGATAGTGATTCTTTCATTGGGTGTGGTGTTACTGCAGACAGCAGCAAATCCTTTTGTGACCGAGCTGGGGCCACCCGAAACAGCTTCCGGGCGACTAAATCTGACACAGGCACTGAACTCCATTGCAACCTGGATCGCACCTCTTATGATCGTTGCTCTGATACTGCCAGCTGCTGTGCCCGGGGTTACAGAAACTGTAAACGGGGTTTTAGCCGAAGGTGTACCGGACAGGGTACGTCCTTCTGACCTTCTCTTGCCGTTTATCATAATTGCTGTGATTGTACTGCTCATTGCAATTGCAGTTCGTATGATCAGGCTTCCGGTGCTCAGTCAGGAAGGCGCAGGTAATTATAGCACAGTATTCAAGTACAGGCATGTTCTTCTCGGGGCATTGGCAATATTCTGTTACGTTGGTGCTGAGGTTGGTATAGGAACCGCTATTTCATCATATATAGTACAGCCCGATATGGGTGGAGGAATAAGCAGGGAACTGGCCCTGAAATTTGTAGGATTGTACTGGGCCGGTGCGATGATAGGCCGTCTCTTCGGAGCAATTTCACTTTCGGATATTAAGAAGCAGAGCCTGAAGCTCGTTTTTGCAGCATTGGTCCTTGTCTGGGCTTTTGTTGTAGGATTTGTTACCCTCGAGCGGAATGTAGCCATGGCATTGACATTTTTTGGGTTTGCCGTTCTTAATTATGCTCTTATGCAGCTTGGCAGGGGCAAGGCAAATCTTGTTCTTTCGGTATTTGCCGTTGCAACTGCTACACTGGCCATAGTATCGATGTTGTCGACAGGCAAAGTGGCACTCTGGTCGATAGTTTCAATTGGCTTGTTCAACTCTGTAATGTTTCCGAATATTTTCTCCCTTGCGGTTAAGGGGCTGGACAGGAGTGAGGTCAGCCTGGCTTCGGGAATCATTAATACACTTATTGTAGGTGGGGCGATAATACCTCTTTTAATGGGTGTTGTGGGCGACGCCTTGAATATACAGTATTCATTTATTGTTCCGGTAATTTGTTATCTGTATATTTTGTTCTATGCCCTTGTTGGAAGCAAGCTCAAACCGGTCGGAGAAACTGCAGCTCCGGGCCCTGTTTCCTGAATTAATTGCATATTTACATAATCTCAAAGAGGCTGACTCATAAGAGCAGCCTCTTTGTATATTGGGAAGGTCTTTGCAAATACCGGGTCAGTGGCCGAGGTTAGAGTTATGCTTCCCTTATCAGGATAAAATGTTTTTACCTTTAAGACTTCATAATTGACGATGTTATCAAACCGCCCGGTTTTGCCGGTTGTCTTTTTTTCCTGATTTTCTGCCGATAAATTTGACACAAAACAGGTATACGGTAATGATTACTATCATTACTATGAACAGTCTGATATATGGTGTAATCTCATACATAAGCGGAGGCGGTTTTTTCAAAGGTCAGAAAAGTTTTTAATAACCCTCAGCCTGTGTGTATATCGTTTAAGTAAACTGTCATATATTCCCTGGTGGTCTATCTTGTCTATTCTTACGTGCCCTGAGGCATGGATGATCTGCTGGTTGTCGATAATTATTCCTGTATGAATTATTTCCCCATCTTCGTTATCAAAGAATGCCAGATCACCCGGTTTTGCCTCACTTATGAAATTGATGGTACTTCCATGCCCGACCTGTTGCCTGGCATCCCTGGGAATTTTTATGCCAAAGATCCTCATGATTACCTGGGTCAGTCCTGAACAGTCAATACCAAATGGGTTCTTTCCACCCCACAGGTATGGTATATTGAGAAATTTCAGAGCGGTTTCACTCACTTTCTCCCTGAAGTTGTCTTGTGAATGAAATATTGGTTGTTGCCGGCAGTAAAAAACCCCATATCCGGCAGTAAAACTGTTCGAAGCGGGCTTGTATTCATATAGGGCACTCCCTGCGGGTATCAGGAAAGAATGTGCCGAGTCTTTCAGGCTGACCGGAAGGGCAGTATTCGCGATAATTTTTGCTTCCGTGCCGGATACTTTCATTGCATGGTCTTCTTCAATTGTTGTCAACATATTACATGATAACCATCCATGATAACCGTCATTAAATATTTCAACCAGGCACCATTTATCCTCTTTTGCAAGGATTTTAACATATTCACCGAACAACAGCTGGGTTGTCATTTCATCTTTTTCTGATGGTCCTGACCGTAACGGGACCACAGGAAGCAATGAGATTCCGAATTTCATTATATTCAATCAATTATTTAAATGAACCGTCCATGAGCCTACACACAAAATTAAATGAATGTCAAATCCGGATTACATTTATAAATAAAG
>SLRB01000250.1 GCA_007131165.1 Bacteroidales bacterium
ATTATCCTCAAATACTATTAGGGTGCTGCATTGCGGAAAACAGGAAAAAAAATAGAATATGGGATAAAGATATTTAATTGATGATTAACAATTATCAGGGTGGGGAAGGAATTAATATCAGATCTCCTGAAATGGCAATAATACCTCAACAACAGTTCCTCTTCCCAACTCGCTTGATATTTTCATGTTGCCCTTGTGATGCTCGACGCAGCGTTTTACAATACTCATGCCCAGACCGGTACCCTTGCTGTCAGCCGAGTTGGCCGCCCGGTAGAAGGGGTCTGTAATATTTTCGATCTCACCGGCGGGTATACCAATGCCTTTATCGGTTATTTTAATTAGGAAACCGGATCCATCAGTTTCTGAAATATCAAAATTTACTTCTTCCTGAGGATCGGAGTATTTCATGGCATTGGAAAGCAGGTTGTTAACTATATGCCTGATGATTTTCCTGTCCATTATTACCTTCCGTTTTTTGATATAAGACTTGAAGCTTATCCTCTTTTGTTTGTATGCGTATTCAGTTTCAAGGGCCAGATCTCTGCAAAGGCTTTCAAAATCCACCAGAGAGGGTGCAAATATCAACTGCTCATTCTGATCTTTTGCAATTATCGATACCTCCTCCAGCATTCCTGTCAGGTACTGGATCGATTCCTTTATCCTCCGGGAGGCTTTGATCTCCTGCTCCACAGCTCTTTCATGGTTCAGCTTCTGCAACAGTTGTACATTGAGTGATATCCCGGCAAGAGGGGTCCTGAATTCATGTGAAACCATCGAGATGAATCTTGATTTTATTATGTTCAGCTCCTTTTCTTTCTCAAGGATGCTTAATAGGGCATCATCTTCGGTTTTTTTCTGTGTTACGTCTTCCACGATACTGAGCAGCGCCTCAGTATCGCCGGTTTCATTCCTGACGGGTACCTTGATGACCCTTATATAAATATCGCCTTTGCTGGTCTGTATCTGCTTCATCGGGACTTCAACCACCTTTTTCTCTTTAATTTGCTCTACATCTGCTGAATAGTTTGACAAGGCCGTTTTTTCCGAAAAAAGGTCGAAGTCATTTTTGCCTATTACGTCTCTTCTGGTAAATCCATAGATATTTTCAGCTTCCCTGTTCCATATTGTATAACAAAAATTCCTGGATGGATCCTGGACAGCAACAGCAACCGGCAGGTTATCAATGAGCAGGTCAAGGAACTGTTTTTTTCTTACCAGCTCAACCTCCATGGTCTTTCTTTTTTTAAGGTCCTCTTTGAGCCTGATATTAAGTTCTTTGAGTTCGGCCGTTCTTTCCTCCACCTTTATCTCCAGATCTTCCTTGATTTTTCTAAGCTCAGATTCAGCATTCTTCCTGTCGGTTATGTCCCTGCCCACACCTGTAATTGTAGTGATTTTACCTTCTTCGTCCAAAATAGCGGTATCAAGCCATCCAAGCCATTTCCAGCCGTTTTTGGTGAAAACCCGGTGCTCAAAGTAACATTTATGAGGGGGAGCTGACAGCGATCCAAGGGAGTTTAGCGTTGGCTCAAGGTCATCTTTATGTATATGCTTATAAAAATTTGTTCCTAACAGTTCTTCCTGATCTTTCCCGAATAAACGGCAAAATGCGGGATTTACAAATATGAACTTGTGGTTTTTATCGACACGTGCGATCAGATCTGACTGATTATTCACAAGATTCCGGTAGCTTTCTTCACTATACTTCAGTTTTTCTTCTATCATTATCCTTGCGGTGATATCGGTATGTGTGCCCGCGTACCTCTTTGTCCCTTCAATATCTGACAATGCAAAACCGCGTGATAATATCCACCGGTATCCCCCCTCTTTTGTCCGCATACGGAATGTTGCCTCGTACTCCGGCTGGTTTGCATCTATGGCTTTTTGGATAAGCTCAAGCGTCCTGTCCCTGTCACCGGGATGCAGCAGGCCTGTGAATGATTCAAAAGAATCGGTTATCTCCTGCGGCTTAAAGCCCAGCATGCTTTTCCACGAGGCTGACAGATAGACATCGCCTGTATCTACTTTCCAGTCCCATATCCCGTCTTTTGATACCATATATATCATATCCAGTGTCCGGGTAAGGCTTTGTTTTTCCTTTTCAACAAGTTTGCGGGCGGTGATGTCGCGGTTGCTCACCCTGATGCCAGTGCCCGTGCCGTACTCATCCAGCACCAGGCTGCAGATATGTTCAACCCAGACAACTTTGCCGTCAGATCTGGTTATCTTGAATTCGAGTACTTCGGTTTCATCATGTCTATGTAATCTGCCGTTGATATGATCTTTGTAAATATCATAATGGTCGGCATGGACGATCTTTTCGAGCAGCCCGCTTTCACTGGTAAATTCTTCCGGTTTATAACCTGTTATTTTTTCACATGAGGGTGAGTTGTATATAAAGTTTCCCTCCTTATCTGTCCAGTATTCCCAGTCATTGGTGTATTCGAGCATGGTCCTGAATTTCTGCTCGCTTTCGCGGAGTTTCACGTTTGACAGGTACTGCGAAGTAATATCACTTATAAATACAGCTATTTCAGTGACTTTGCCATTTTTGGTTACAGGATTAAACGATATCTCCAGGTGGAGATCGTTTGAATCAGATTGAAGGTGACCGGTTACTTTGAACCGGGTACCATACCGGGCCTTCTCCAGGTAATTTTTTAACCTTGACCCGAATCCGGGGTAAGCCTCCTGTATGAGCGATAAAATGTTCATCCCGGTAAATGTTTTACCTTCCGGTGGTTTGCCAAGTTTATTCAGAAGTGACGAACTGTTTGACAGGAGAATATTGAAGTTGTAGTCAATAAGCAATATAGCATCTTCACTGGTCTCAATCAGAGATCTCAATCTTTGCTTCTCATTACTGTGCATCATCATGAATTGCCGGTTTCCTTTAACAGCAACTCCCAGAAGTGCGCTGAATGACAATGAAGCAATTATTATGTTCCATACCCTGAGGTTGGTTGAGTTGCGGGGACTTAAGGGAGAGGGCAAAAAGCCGTTACCCGCGAAATATTCAGTAAACAACACTATAGCAATTGCTGCCACTACTGATAAAATGCTCACTGGCAACCTGTTCATCCCACCCAGGAGAAAAACTGCAAAGAGGAAGATGGGTATATGGAAAAAGTAACCGGTATTTTGCCCTGTGTAAAACCCCAGAACAAATATGCCTGTAATCGCGGTTAATAACAACAGGGATGAATATAACCTGAAAAGACGCTTTTGCCTGAGGTAAAGAGTAAACGCAGCCACCAGTAACAGTCCGCCTAAGGTCAGTAATACCTGTCTTGCACCATTTGACAGGAAGAGTAAATATGAGCCTGTCAGTATTATATTAATTGCCAGTATCAGGAAGAATATGTCTGCCCGCCTGATCTTTCTATTATCCATTTTAGTGTAGTATATAAATGGTAGTCAAACAAAGTAGCCTATACTAAGCCATATAAAGAGCAAGGGTGAATTTGTTTAAAAATTTATTCTGGCAAATAAACAACAAAAAGAAAAAAAAGTTTTGCCTGTGTAAGGTAGATTGCATTAATATTGATGTCCGGCGCAAATTAAATGGCAGGTAATAAGGGGATTGCCTGTTCTGCACAGATTATAAAGTCTTGCCCTTTTCCAGGGTGGCTTAGCAGGCGGAGGACATCACCTGTAGTATTCTGGTATAAAAAGTGTTGGACAGGGGCTTTAGATTTTAAGATATATAAACATGTTACAGGTGCGTCTTTGCATAACTATTTGCATAAGACATTGATTTGCCGGTTTGTATAAGGCATAAGCAGAAAAGCCCGGGTAGGTTCCCGCAGGAATGGAGTCCGGGCAGGGGGTTACTGGTTTGTGGGAGGCATAAACCCGTACGCGATTCCTTTCATGGTAATTGAAGGTACATCGCCGTAGCCTCCCCTGAATTGCGTGCTGGTAACAAGGATCATGGTTCCTCCCAGGGCGGCGGCCTGTCTCATCAGCCTGACCTCGGCATTCCTGATGGTGGTTCTCCTGTTACGGCCGGCAGGTGAGGTGACTTCAACCTGGCCCAGCTCGTCGAGAAACTGGACATCGTCAGGATTTTCAGTCAGCAGGACATGGCGCCAGTCATCTTCGGTGATCATTTCAAAGGCAGGCCGGTTAAAAACCTCTACCCTGCCTGAATTGTGAATTACCCTCTCAACCAGTTTTCTCTCAATTTCACTGACCTCGGTCTCTCCTTCCTCCGTATAATATATCATGCTATTGGAAATATTGATTATTCTGACCGGGGTTGTGCTTCCGCCGAGATGTACAATAGTGTCGGCAACCCTGTTATTGCCGTTGTTACTTTGCCCGTTAAGGTTAGATGCCATACCCAGGCATGACAGCACTGATAATGTAAGAATAATAGTTCTCATAGTTAGTTTAGTGAATAATAACACTTTGAAGACGGCTATATGACACAGCAGGTAATGCCCTTTTCAATTCTATACGAAATTCATCTGAACGGGTTATATTTTTTTTCAGGTTTTAAGAAAATTTTTGATTGCCGGCCGTTCACCTGTTTTTTACGGCCGCAAGGAGAGCTCCTTGCAGTTATATTGTTTTTAACCCAGTTTGCTCAGTGTTTCCAGTATATCCATGCTGATTATATCGACCTGGCGCCCGTTGAGATTTATTATCCTGTCATTTTTGAATTCGGTGAGCGTCCGGATAAAGCTTTCCTTGGTAGTGCCGGCAAACTCGGCAAGTTCCCTCCTGGTAAGGGGAAGATCAAAAACATTACTGCTGTATATGCTTTTTGAGAAGAATAAAAGTACATCGGCAATTCTGCCCGGCAACTGCTTGTGGGCATGGTTCATGAGCTTGTCGAGTATGTAAAGGCCCTCCATGCTGATCTGTTTCATCAGGTGTGAGGCAAAAATGCCGTTTTTTGATATAATACTATTGAATACACCTACATCGATAAAGATGATCTGAGAGTTTGAAATGGATGATGCATTATAGTGGTATGTGTCGTCGCCGAAAAGTGAAAGTAATCCTATGAAACCACCTGGTGTTGCAATTTTGAGTATTATGACCTTGTCATTCCTCCCCTCCTTGTATATTTTGACAAGTCCCGACCTGATAAACATAACATGTGATGTCCTTGTATTCTGCTTAATTATGACATCTCCGTTCCTGTAGGAAACAACATTGCTGTTATTTTCAATAAGAGAACTTTCATCTGCCGTTAATGAGTTGAAGCCGGGAATATTCAAAACATCTTTTACAGGGGTAGTATAGTTTTCCATCTTCTAATTATGGTTATCTCAGCAATAATGATCAATAAATATACAATTTTTTTATTTGATGATACAGACCCATTAAAAAGGATGATTCAAATCATCATTGCCGGGTAATCAAGCTCAGTCAAAATCTATTTCAAAGAGAATTTGCCCTGTATACTTTTATCAGACGAAAGTAATAATCAATTTTCAAAGAATCAAATCCGGGAAACCTTGATAGAAAAAGCTGAAAAAAACATCCTTGTGGTTGATGATTCACAAACAAACCTCGTACTGCTTGAAGCAATGCTGTCGATGGAGAGATATCTGGTTAAAACCGCATGTTCTGAGGGCATCGCCCTGAGGATAATGAAGAGGTGGAAGCCAGATATGATCATTATTGACCTTCTCATGCCCGAGCTGAATGACGGACTTCAATTTTTTAATTTGATAAAGAAAGAGTTCAACCATAATAATATAAAGGTGGCAGTAGTATCTGCCCTGAGAGACCGCGACGTGATCGGCAGGATATTGTCTGACGGTGCTGACGGGTACATATTCAAGCCTGTTGATGTGAAAATGATTATTGGAAAGATAAATAAAATTATCGGCTAAAAACATAATGATGCACCAAAAACCTGATAAAACGACAAGTGCAATTACTGATACCTACTCTTTTGAAAAGGTAATTGCAATATTCTCAGATATTGACGAAAAGATCGTATCACTTCACAATTGTTCCTCTGAAGATTTTCTGGGACTGAACAGGCAGTTCAAGGAGTTTTATGCTGAATCGAAAACCATATCCGACAATGCGCAGACGGTACTTGATCTTATTACCAGGGATAAGACCCTGGAGGCGCTCAGGAACCTTCAATTGCTGAAGGAGCAGTTAAAGAGCCAGATCAGCAAGGTGGAACTGTTTTTATCCAATACAGGTAATATAATATACAGTGCCATCTCGGGCATTGAGCGCATTTTATTTGCGTTGCGAAATCTCCGTCAAAACCTGGTTACGGTTAAATACCTTATAACAAGTATTAAGTTTGAGGCTTCATGTGAAAGTAAGCATTATGGGGGTGAAGAGGCTGATATTTCCGGCCTGTTTTCGAACACTGAAAATATAATAAAAGAGATACATAAATATGAGAATGTCCTGGTCGAGATTAAGCAAACCCTGATTGACAACCAGGAAAAGGTTACGGTTTTGTATGAGGAGAATTGTTTTGCCCTCGATAAAAGCTTCAAAAAGATAACAAACAAGATAAACAAGCTGGTTGATTTGAGGCAGAGTGCCTTGAAAGCGATACCGCGGCTCAGGAAACTGACCGAGGAAAGCCGTCAAAACGTCAGCCAGATTATAACCAACCTGCAGTACCATGATATAATAAAACAGAAAATAGACCATATTCAGGGCACTCACCGTAATATAGTCGAAGAGCTGGACAGCTTGCGTGATAATGCCGAAGGTAAATTGATGAAGCATGATCATGCGAAGTTTTTCCTCAGGATACGGGATATTGCAGGACTGCAGGCTGCCCAGCTTATTCATGCCAATAAGTCATACCAGAATGCCATAAGGGAGATTACTACAAGTCTCCGGGAAACCGGCGAAAATATGGCCGGTATATCGCAGTTATGCAACCAGTTCGTATCACAACCCGAATTATTCGAAATACTTCATGAGAGTGACCTGCAGTTTCAGCTCAGGGATCTTAGCGGACAGGTAAACAGAGATAAAGACTACATAGAGGAGTTGTCGCAGTCGACAACCCTTGCTTTGAAAAGAATGATGGAGATAAGGCGCAATGGCCCGTCACTTGAAAAGTCCTGCATGGCTCTCACAAAAAGAATAGCTGCTGCCATAGAACTGTTCAGGGCTGCCAGCGGCAGCAGCAATGAAAACAGCATTAAACAGATGAGCTTGCTGACCGGGGAATCTGAACAGTTGAATGCTTCAATTAGAGAGGGGATCGATAATGAGAGCGAAAGCCTGTATTCACTCCATAAATCACAGTCGTCGTTTATCGCTGGCAGGACAGGTTATCTTGACAAACTTTACAATACAACCGGCGATCTTCTTGGGGCCCGGAGTAAAAGCCTGGCCGACAGGTTAAGGACATTGATGGGCAATATAAGGGAGGGTTCGAATATAACCCAGTCAATCAGGCGCAGCATCGACAAGGTAAGGTATTATGACTATTTCGAGAAAGTGATAGAGGAGATTATTTTAGAGCTCAATGACCTGAACTACAAGCTTAAAGCCTCAGACGGAGACGATCAGCCTTCCAGCAAGGAAAAGAACCTTTCTTATCTGAAGGATCAATACACTATGGAAAGTGAGCATAAGATACATGACAGTTATTCAAGGACAGGGCAAATGGCTGATCAGTCACCTGCAGAAATTGAGCAGGATGCAGGCCGGGATGATGATAACCTGGAACTGTTTTGATAAACCAATTTAATAAAAGTCAGGATATGGGCAAAAGTGATAAAAAGCAAGAATTCAAATTATTAACTGCCGGCAGTGAGTTTAATTATGTCAAAGCCGGAGAGTTGCTCTATGAACTGAAAGAAGCTCTGAAGAAAAAAAAACCAGTTGAGTTGGATCTGAGAGATACCGGGTCGATAGATGTCACATCGCTGCAGTTTTTGGTGGCTGCACGAAGGTCATTTGAAGATGCCGGCATCCCCCTTAAGGTCAGGTTCGAGTGTACTGAAGAGGCCTTTTCGCTTATCAGCAAGTGCGGGCTGGCAGAGAAGACGGGAGCAAAATCAATGTAATAAACTATATAAAGACTATGGAAAAAACTATTTTGATCGTAGATGACTCCGAAAGTATTCGCGAGGTTGTAAGCTTCACGCTCGAAAGCGAGGGGTTTAAAGTTCTTGTGGGAGTAGATGGTAAAGATGCCCTTAAATTCCTGAATGGCGACAATATAGATCTAATCATTACCGACCTTCATATGCCTGTGATGAACGGAATTGAGCTTATCAGGGAAGTAAGGAACATGGACACCTATTCGCGGGTTCCTATATTGTTTCTTACAACTGAGTCACAAACGGCAAAAAAAATGGAAGCGAAAGAAGCCGGTGCTACGGGATGGATCATCAAACCGTTTGTTCCTGCTAAACTTATTGCTGCAATAAATAAAGTTATCAGATGACATCAATGGAAAGCTTTCAGTCCAGGTTTGTTGAAGAGGCAACAGATAATATAAATGACCTGGAGAATGCCCTGCTCCTGCTGGAAGAAGATCCAGGCAACAAAGAGCTGGTAGAGAGGGTGTTCAGGGCTATGCATTCGCTCAAGGGCGGCGGAGCAATGTTTGGCTTCGATACGCTAAGCGATTTTACTCACCATATGGAGAGCGTTTACGACCTGGTGAGGGAAGATAAGCTGCAGGTTACCAAGGATCTTCTCAACGTCACCCTTGATTCGGTCGACCTGATGAAAAAGCTGCTTATTAACGATGAAAACGGCCCTGATGAAGCTTCCGGCGAGTACAGGGCACTTGTGTCACGTATTGAAGGGTTTTTAAAAGGTGCTGAGGTGAATGCAGGGCAGGGACCGGCATCTGCCGGGACAACAGGAATTGCGGAACCCGAAAAACAGGGGGTATCAACATACTTCATCCATTTCGTCCCCGATAAGGATATAATGAAGAATGGCACAAATCCGCTCTACCTGATTGATGAGCTGAGCACGCTGGGAAAAACCCAGGTAATTGCCAATACTTGCAATGTTCCTGACATTAAAGAATTTGATACGTCGAAATGTTACATCAGCTGGGAGATATTTTTATCAACTTCAGAAGATGTAAACGCGATATCTGATGTATTCATGTTTGTCGAGGATGATTGCATGCTTGATATACATAAGCTCAGTGCATCGGATTTGCTTAATGATGACAGATTTACGCGGGAAATTGAGGGTTACCGTCTGATTGAATCTGAAATAGGGATTAACAGCATAAAGGATTTTGTAGACAGTTTGAAAGAGGAAGACCAGGCTAGGCAATCACAGTCCTCTAAAAAGAAGGTTACCAACGGCAGGGATAACGCCATCTCGTCAATCAGGGTTTCATCAGACAAGATTGACCAGCTTATGAACCTGGTAAGTGAGCTTGTGATCACCCAGGCGAGCCTGAGCCTTTATACTGAGAATTCAGACAATTCTGAGCTGCAGCCGATTGCCGAAAGTGTTCAGAAACTGACGCGCCAGCTGCGTGATAATGCTTTTTCTATAAGCCTTATTCCGCTTGAGAGCATGATGACAAGGTTCCAGAGGCTTGTAAGGGACCTGAGCGACGAACTTGGCAAAGATATCAGGTTTAGTGCCAAAGGTACAGAAACTGAACTTGACAAGACCATTATCGAAAGCCTTACCGATCCATTGCTGCATATATTCAGGAATGCAATTGATCATGGCATTGAACCGCCCGAAGAGCGCATAAAGAAGGGTAAGCCGGGTAGCGGTGAGATAGTGCTGAAGGCTTTTTATTCAGGCGCCAACGTAGTTATCCAGGTGTCGGATGACGGAGCCGGGATTGATCCCGCCAGGATAAGGGAGAAAGCAGTAGAGAAGCAGCTTATAACGCCTGACGCTGTCCTGAATTCCAAGGAGTTGCTTAACCTTTTGTTCCTGCCTGGATTTTCTACTGCAAAGAATGTTACCGATGTATCGGGCAGAGGTGTTGGAATGGATGTGGTAAAGCGGAAGATATCCTCGATTAGAGGTGAGGTGGATATAGAATCGTCGCCGGGTGAAGGTACTGTGATTACTATCAAACTGCCGCTCACATTGTCAATTATCGACGGGTTGCTGGTCAGGATAGGAGACAGCCAGTATGTGATACCACTGTCGGTGGTGGACAAAATATTTGCTGTTGAGCACGAAACTTTAGCTGGTGCATACAATAACCTGGTTGTGCTGGATGGCGAGCAGGTACCTTTTTATTACCTGCGCGAGGAGTTCGGTCTTGCAGGTGATCCGCCGGCTACAGAGGAGATAGTTGTCGTAGAATACGAAAATGTCAGGATCGGACTGGCAACAGACAGTGTTGTTGGCGAATACCAGGCTGTTTTAAAACCTCTCGGTAAATTCTACAAGGAACAGGAGATAATATCAGGGGCCACCATACTTGGTGATGGCAGCATCGCCCTCGTACTGGATACAAACAAGATCATAAACCAATTTTCAAATAACAATAAAATCAAGGAGGAATTATCATGAGTGAAAAAAATTTGGATCAGATCAACTCTTACCTCTCTTTTAAACTGGGAGAGGAGACTTTTGCCGCCAACGTGTCGAAAGTCCTGAACATTCTTGAGATGACGGAGATCACGAAAGTCCCCCGGGCACCCGAATATATGAAGGGTGTGATTAACCTGCGGGGCTCGGTGCTCCCGGTTGTCGATACCAGGATAAAGTTTGGCATGCCGGCTACCGAATACACCAGCAACACCTGTATTCTTGTAATGGAAGTAGAGGTTGACGGCGAGCAGGTGCAGGTCGGCGGACTGGTTGATGCGGTGCAGGCCGTACTCGAAATTGAAAAGGAGGATATACTTCCCCCGCCCAGCATCGGAAGCAAATACAGGTCGGAATTCATCTCCGGCATGGCAAAGATAGATGACAGGTTTATCATGCTGCTCAACATGGACAGGGTTTTTTCTTCAGATGAAATTACAGATTTAAGAGAAAGAACCGAAAGCAGCAAGTTGCAGCAGGAAGTATCAATGGAGGAAAAAAAGGAAAAGGTGAAAACATAACTCTACAATTAAATTAATAATTAACAAAAAACGGAGGGATTTTTATGAAATTCAATGATTTAAAAATTGGAACCAAGATTTTGTCGGGCTTCGGACTGATTGCCGCGATTGCATTGGTGATCGGGGTCGTCGGACTGTTCAGCCTGCGAAATGTAGGCAACTCGTTTGAGGAAGTTGCAGTAGTCAGAATGCCGAGTGTGCAGTATCTTCTTGAGGTTGAGGCCTCATTCGAGAATCTTAACGGGGCATTTCGTACTATGCTCAATCCAAATCTGTCACGCGAAGAAAGAGCCAGGCAGCAAAGGATAGTACTGGATGCAAGGGCTCGTTTCGGCGAATCAATAGAGCTGTTTGAAGAGTTACCACAGACAGAGGAAGAGGCAGAGTTGTGGCAGAGATTCCTGGTAGCCATGCAGGAGTGGAGAGCCGAGAATAATGAATTTGACAGGATTATGGCCCAGCTCGATGATCTGGATATTTTTTATCCTATGCGATTTCTCGGTAACCTCAACCAGTTTGAGGGAGATCATTATGCGTTGCAGGTGCAGATGGCCAATGCAATTCAGACCGGACAGCTATTTGAAGGTGGCGAGGATCCCACCGCCTGCAACCTGGGGCAGTGGATACCCACCCTTGAAACCACCAACCGGACTGTAAACGATGCCATTGCAAGCATGCACCAGGATCATGATGCTTTTCACCATGCCGTGCACGAGGCCAAGCAATATCTCGCGGCCGGGAACCGCAATGCAGCCCAGGATGTATATTTAAATACAATGATTCCTGCTGCAGATGGTGTTTTCAGGTATTTTGACATACTGGTCGGAGAGGCACAAAGAGCTGTTGATCTTTTTGAGCAGGCAGAACAACAGAATATTGTTGTTGCAAATGCGGCACAGCAGCGCTGCCTGGATCTGCTGCATGAAGTGATAGATCTCAATATAGCTATTGCCGGCGAAGAGGTTGAAGCAGGCGACCAGTTAATTGCAAGAAGTAACTTCCTGGTAGCTGCGATAATTATTGTGGGTGTAATTGTGGCTGTTTTGCTCGGTTTGTTCATTACCAGGGCAATAACCGGCGGGATACTCAAGGGGGTAACTCTTGCTGAAAGGATTGCACAGGGCGACCTGACAGTAAATGTTGACCGGGAAATTGTTGAGCAGAAGGATGAGGTCGGACAACTTGGAAGGGCCCTGCAACAGATGGTTGAAAAACTCAAGAACATAATAGGCGATATTATCAGCGGAGCCGATAACATTGGCAGCGCGAGTACCGAGATGAGTGCTTCATCACAGCAGATGTCGCAGGGTGCAACCGAGCAGGCTTCTTCGGCCGAGGAGGTCTCTTCTTCAATGGAGGAGATGGTTTCCAATATACAGCAGAACACAGATAATGCACAGCAGACCGAGAAGATTGCACAGAACGTTTCGGCCAGTATACAGAAGGTAGGTTCGTCAGCGGAGGAGAGTCTCGAATCCATCAGGAATATTGCCGATAAGATCAATATAATTAATGACATTGCATTCCAGACCAACATCCTGGCGCTCAATGCTGCAGTGGAAGCTGCCAGGGCAGGTGAGCACGGGCGTGGTTTTGCTGTGGTTGCATCGGAAGTACGCAAGCTTGCCGAGAGAAGCAAGGTGGCCGCTGATGAGATCGTTGCACTTGCCACGAGCAGTGTCGGTGTTACAGAAGAGGCTGGCAAGCTGATGACTGAACTTATACCTGATATTGAGAAAACTGCCAAACTGGTGCAGGAAATATCAGCTGCCAGCATGGAACAGAACTCAGGTGCCGACCAGATAAACAACGCGGTCCAGCAGCTCAACCAGGTAATTCAGCAGAATGCTGCTGTTTCAGAGGAAATGGCAACCAGTTCGGAAGAGCTTTCAGGACAGGCAGAGCAGCTTAAGGACACAGTTTCTTATTTCAAACTTGACCTGGGCAGGGACTACAGAAAATCATCATTTGCCAAAGCTCCGGTGAAGCATGCAACATCAGTTCAGCCGGCACAAAATAAGGAAGCATCGGTTGAAGCTTCAACTCCGGCTCACCCTAAGGGATCGACTTCAGTATCAAAGGCAGATAAAAAGGGTGTTGATCTGAAAATGTTCAACGAGGCTGCCAGTGATAATGACTATGAGAAATATTGATAACTTGCTTACTGACAGTTTGAAATCTATCCGGGAGTTCTTGCTCCCGGATATTTCAACCTCTTTTTCGGCAGGTTTCAGCAGAATTTAAATTTTAAATTATGGCAAAGAGATACTTTTTGATCAGGCTGGTTTTTGTGGGCTTCCTCTGCTCGCTGTTATCATTGGGTGTATTGGCATCATATGATGCCGATTCAGTAAGGTTGATGCCCCTGGTTGATTTTTCAGGATATGTGAAAAGCGATTTTATATCTGACAGCAGGCAGAACCATTCGGTCAGAGAGGGTATGCTGCTGCTTTATCCTATGCGGGAAGTTGTTGATGATAACGGCAATGATATTAATGATGTCAGTAACATTCAGTTCATACCAATCCAGACCCGTCTTACTGCAAGGTTTACAGGGACTGAAATACTGAATGCACGAACAACCGGGCTTGTCGAGGGGGAGTTTTTTGGAACTACCGATATGACTATTAATTCATTCAGACTGCGTCATGCAAGTATATCGATGGAGTGGGAGGCCGGATTATCAGTGTTGATGGGACAGTTCTGGCACCCTCTTTTCATTACCGGATGCTTCCCGGGCACAGCAAGTATGAACACTGGAATTCCGTTTAACCCCTTTGCCCGCAGTCCGCAAATTGAACTTTCCTACCAGCTTGATAATTTCAGGATATCAGCCGCTGCAGTGAGTCAGATCGATTTTAAAAGCACCGGTCCGTTAGGCGCTGATGCCAGGTATCTTAGCAACAGCGGTATGCCCGAACTGACAGCCAAGCTGCAGTACATGTCAGCTAACGGCGACCTCCTCTCGGGTATCGCTTTATCTTACAAGCAACTCAGGCCAAGGCTTTATGACCAGTCCGGCAGCAAGGTTGACGAGCTGGTACCGGGCGGTGCAGTAATGGGGTTTACAAGGTATAATAGCGGACTTATAACATTGAAAATGGCGGGCATTATCGGACAGGATATGTTTCATCTTACCATGCTTGGTGGTTATGCCGTAAGGTCAGATGCCGGTTATTCGGAGATTAACCTGTTCAATCAGCCTCTTTATTATACACCTGTAAGCACATTTTCGACATGGGGCGAATTTATTTACGGAAAGGAATGGGAATTCGGCGTG
>SLRB01000349.1 GCA_007131165.1 Bacteroidales bacterium
TACAACCGTTCCTGCCTGCTCGCCGTGATCGATTCCGGCAACAAAGTTACCGGTGTTGCCCCATTCAAAGAATGAGGTTGACTTTATATGGTTTTCCCACCTGCTCAGGTCAACACCCTCACTGTAATCGGCTCCGTCATAAAACTGACGGCTTATCGGCCATTCGCTGAACTGATTCTTGCGGTGAAATGTCACATACTGCGTCTTTGGCGGAAAGAGAACCTGGTAGTTTTCATTTGCATGCACTGCTGCGTTAGCCCATACAAGTATTGAGTTCTGCCAGGGTGTAGTATTAAACACTCTTATGTCGGTCTCAACAAGCAGGCTGCCGGGGTGAAGCGTGATACCTGCAATCCAGCGGGTCCTGTGCCTCAGCTCAGTCTCCCCTACCCAAACGGTAATGCTTCCGTCACTGTTTTCTGTCACCGTATGCTCAACAGGCATGAAAGAGGTTGCCCTGTGGTGATGTGGAATGTTCCACTCAACCCCTCCGGAAGTCCAGGCACCGGTCATGCCTATTAAGGCAGGCTTAACAACCCTGTTGTAATAAAGAAAATAATAATCGCTTCTCTTGTCCCTGGCATAATAGATACGCCCTCCCAGCTCAGGCAGGATGCACAGCTCGATATACTCATTCTCTATCACGACTGCTTTGTATTCCAGGGTATCAACAATGTCGGTAAGGTTATGCAGCAGGGGGTAGGGATATACCCTTCCCTGTGCGCCCTGGTACCTCCGCCCGTTGAAAAATACCGGGTTTGGGTCAGGATCACCTGCCAGCCAGGTCGGGATTGAAATTGTCTCTTCGGTTACAGTAACCTGTGAAAAAGCAGGCTTTTCTGATAATAAAACCAGCAGAAAAACCAGGGATAGCATTTTTATAGCATCATGCCGCATGACGATATCTTTTAGATTGATTCGAAATGGAAAAATAAGATTATTCTGCGAATATACATTAACCGGGCGGAAACAAAGTTCACATGCCTGTTTAGCAATATACAATTTGCAGTCCACGCTCCTGAATTTGTTTTTACATCAATATTGATTACCTTGCTTTTATAACCCAACACATCCTGATTATGACAGTCAGAACGACTATTCCTGCAATCCTCTTATCTGCCCTTTGCACAATAGCTTCCTGCAAAACCAATGATACAGTAATTGACAGAACCATGCCGGTAAGGATATATGAAGGCAACCCTTTTTACTGGGAGTACAATGGAAAACCGGTGCTTTTACTGGGCGGATCAGGGGAGGATAACCTTTTTAACCACCCTGAAGGGCTGGAAGAGCACCTTGACCTGCTGGCCTCGGTTGGCGGCAATTATGTCAGGAACACCATGAGCAGCCGTAATCCGGGCAATCCCTGGCCTCACAGAAAACTGGAAAACGGACTTTATGACCTGGAGAAATGGGATGAAGAATACTGGTTAAGATTTGAAAATTTTCTCTCTCTGTGTAAGGAGAGAGATATTATCGTGCAGATTGAAATATGGGATCCGTGGGATTATTTCAAAACGGAAGCTCCGCTTGGTTACGGGCCCCATAATGTGGGCTGGGAAAGCTGCCCCTATAATCCGCAGCTCAATATTAACTATACTGCTGAGGAAACAGGTCTGGCAACAGATATTGACTACTATTCCGGAAGCCGCCCATCCGGTCATCTCTTTTTCCATAGCGTTCCCGAACTGAAGGATATCCCATTGATACGCAAATATCAGGAGGCATTTGTAGATAAGCTGCTTTCCATATCGCTGCAATACCCTAATGTGCTGTACTGCATGAACAATGAAACCGGAGAACCGCCTGAGTGGGGAGAGTACTGGGCAAGGTATATCAGGAGTCGCGCCGAAGAACAAGGCAGGAAAGTTTTTCTGGCAGATATGCGCCGGAATACCGACTTCGGTTCGGATGAGCAGATCAGGCTGCTTCATGACAGGGTGCATTTTGATTTTTTTGAAATCTCACAGAATACAGCAAACAATGACCAGCACCATTACGACCAGATAATATCGATCCGGAACCAGGTTGCAGACAATCCGAAACCGCTTAATAATGTGAAAATATACGGGGGCGAGATTGGCAGCTGGACCACAAGCGTCGAAGAAGGGACACGGAGATTCTGGAGGAATGTTTTCGGGGGACTGGCTTCTGCGCGGTTTCACAGGGATGGGCCCTCTCCCCTTTTCTTTGGTGCCGGGTTGAGTGATATTGCACAGACACATATCAGGAGCATGAGAATGTTTACCGGTAAAATGGATGTTTTCAATGTTGTCCCTGCCAATCATCTTCTTGGCAACCGGGAACCAAATGAAGCATATTGCATTGCAGAATACGAGAAACAATATGCCCTTTATTTTCCTGATGGAGGAGAAGTTACACTTGACCTGTCATCAGTGGAAACAGCGTTTGAAATATTCTGGATGAACATACTGGAATCAGAGTGGCTGGACAGCGAAGCAATACCAATTCAGGATATTGTGACGATCAGGGCACCCGGTAAAGGTCAATGGGCCGCACTGATAATTCCCGCAGGTACATACCCCCGGGGAGGATTATGAAAACTTAAGCGGGCAGAAAATTCAAAAGCCGGGCTTATCCCGGTAATAAAAGCCATAAGCCAGATCATCCTCTCAGGCCGGTAAATTTATAGCATTTACGTTATGAGCTTTAAATAGTCCGGCTGTCGCCTGATGGCAACTGAATACAAGCATCTGCCTGTCCTGGCAAAAATCAAGGAACAATCCAGCCATCCTCTCAGCCCTTTCCTGGTCAAAATTTACCAGCACCTCATCAGTCACCAGAGGAAGGGGTTCCGACCGCCTCTCAAACTCCTCAATAAAGCCGAGGCGCAGGCATATCAGTAACTGCTCCCTTGTTCCCCTGCTCAACTCCCCGGTGGTTTTACTTCCCCCACTACTGTCATATACACGTACATCTCTTGAACCTGATGATACATGAAGCCTCCTGTAGACTCCCCCCGTTACCCTGGAGAAGTGCCCGGCTGCATTATTTATTACCGCAGGTTGTTTCTCCTCCTCATACCTTATCCTGACTTCTGATAACAATTCGATTGCCATACGGCCGGCCAGCCAGTCTGAAACCGTTTTCCCGAGCCGGTTCTTCCCTGTTTCAAGCGCGGTGGCTGATGCCGACATATCTGCTTCCTCTTCGATACGTGTTATCTCTCCCTTAATTTCACCGCTTTTAACGTTATGCTCCCTTATCTGTGCTTCAAGACCGTTGCACGTATGCTTAAGCTCCATCATTTCTGCCTCCGTCTGTTCCAGTCCCGAATTATCAAACCACTCTATAACCTCATCAAGCCTGCCGGTTCCCATGATCACCTCAATATTGCCCGATGCCTTATCCCTTTCTTCCTTAAGCTCCTTCAATCTACGCTCGGCCTTGCCTTTTTTCAGGAAATCCTCAGGGCCGGATGCACCGGCATCCCGAAACAGCTTATTTATTGCGTCAACCACCTCTCCGAGCCTTTTCCCGGTATTTTCAGCTTCTCTTTGCCGGGCAGCAAGTTCATTGCTGTACATTTCTGCCAGTTTCCTTTTCTCATCTGCCTCTGCAAACTTCTCAGCTATAATATTAGCCAGCAGCTCTATGTTCTCATTTCCGGAATCTGCATCCAGGCCGGCAACCGAAGACAGGGAAATCACAACCGGTTCATATCTGTCAAAAAAACTTTTTCTCTCCTCCTGTACTGACTCCAGCTCCCTGATACGCTTGAGCAAGCCGTTGCACCTGTCTATAACGTCCAGAACCTGAAGGGCAGATGTGGGAGGTACGGGACCGGTTATGCCGATCCTTTCAGAAATA
>SLRB01000213.1 GCA_007131165.1 Bacteroidales bacterium
TAATATAAATATTAGTTACTATATTTGTAGTAATAATAATCCTGAAGCTACCTGAGGATATTGGATGTTTATTATAATTAACAGATATGAAGAGACTTACAAAGGCGGAAGAGCAAGTTATGCAGATTCTGTGGCAATTGGAGGAAGCTATTGTGAAGGATGTTGTAAGCAGGTTTAAAAAACCCCGGCCTGCATATACAACGGTTGCTACTGTTTTGAGCGTGCTGGAAAAAAAGGGATTTGTTGCAAGGAAAAAGGTTGGGAATGTTAACCTGTATTTTCCAGAAATAAGTAAAAAGGATTACACAGGCTTCCAGTTTAAATCTTTACTGAACAACTATTTTAACGGGTCTTTCCCTAAAATGGCCACCTTTTTCGCAAGGGAGAATAATCTTGATATAGACGACCTTGAAGAGATTATGAAAAAAACCGGACAGGAATTAGAAAACTCCGGTAATACCTTTAATGCTGAGTCCGATGATGACCGGGAGAGCCATGCCAGATCCTATAACCTGAAGAACCATGAGAACTTTGAAGACCGGGAGAACCAGGAGAACTCCGATAACCAGATGAGTCGTAACAGACCTGAAAACCCCGATAACAGATAAAATCATGGAACCATTATTTCTGTTTTTACTACGAAGCTCCATCGGAATAATCCTGTTTTACATAGCTTATTGGGTTTTTCTGCGACAAGAAACTTTTTACCAGGCCAACCGGTTGTATCTTATTGGCGCACTATTTTTGTCAGTTGTATTACCGCTGCTCCCGTTCCGTTATGCTGTAGCAGTCGAGCCTGAAGGCAGTCAGATTGTTTTTCAGGCAATTAATGAAACCATGAAAACAATCCAGCCTGTTAATGCAGCAGGCTATGATGCGGCAAGCCAGGATGCAACGGCACTGACGGGGCTGACCGGCATATTGACTGTCATCTATTTTACCGGGGCATTCATAGTTCTGCTGCGCTTGTTTATACAAACAGGGTATTTGATTAACCTGCTATACCATAGTAAAATCATTTCAATCGAAGGTATCCGTATTGTTGAAAACAGGAAGTTCAATTCTGCATTTTCGTTTTTCAACATAGTATTTATTAACCCTGACTATTTTGATAGGACCGATCTTAGGAAGATAATTGCTCATGAAAGGGTTCATATTAATGAATACCACTGGTTTGATTTGATTATATCTGAACTGTTAACTGTTATCTTTTGGTTCAATCCCTTTATGTGGTTTTTTGAGCGTTCCATAAGGCAGAATCATGAGTATCTAGCCGACAGGGGTGTATTATCCCTTGGGTATTCAGCTGGTCAGTACCAGGCATTGCTTGCCAGCCAGGCAATCGGCATTCAGGTTATTGGGCTTACCAACAACCTGAATTTTTCATTAAACCAAAACCGTTTTAAGATGATGACAAAAAAGAAAACCCCCGGATTAAGAAGTTTGAAACTTCTTGTTATTCTGCCTGTAGTGGCAACGATAGTTTTTGCTTTCGCAGAACCAACATTTGTTTCTCAGGGTGAGAACATCAGTAGTGCCGGCATCACTGGTTCTCAGGAAAAATTCATCCTTGCCGGCGAAGTTGTTGATGAACGCGGAAATCCGGTTCATGCAGTATCTGTAATCCTGAAAGGGACAACCACGGGCACGATTACCGGTCCGGATGGCAAATTTGAACTTGAAATACCACCAGGGAACGAACTTGTGCTTTCATTTGTTGGAAAAGAAACCATTTTTCACGACTTGTCAGATATCAGGTCCGCAACACCTGTTGAGGGAAAATATCAAAAAAAATACGTAATGAGGGACGGGGTATTTATTATTGACCGCGATAGGCATTTTTTATCACCACCACCACCTCCGCCACCTTCTGCACTGAGAGAAAGAGCCGGCAGTCCTGCGACTCCTCCTGCGGCAAGGGATAGAGCCGGCAGGACTGAGATGGAAGCTGCAGACCCGGACGAGGAGTATGTTGAAGTTTTTATTGTTGTAGAAGAGATGCCCGAATACCCCGGCAGATTCTCTTCCTTAGGTCAATATATAAAAGCGATGGAGGAAATGCATTCGCGGGAACACAGCCTGAAAGGGGATGCACTGGCCGGGTTTACTGTTGATGAGAACGGTAAAGTAACAGATATCAGGATACTTGAGGCTGACAGCGATGCTATATCCAGAAGTGCCGTCGAAATTATTTCGGGAATGGATCAGTGGAGCCCCGGCAGGCAACGCGGTAAAGCTGTTCCTGTTAACTTTACCCTGCCCTTGGAGTTCAGGTAACTGGCCGGATGTAATATGGCATCAGCCAAAAAATATTATCCAGGAATTTTTCCCGGTACTGATAATGTTTGATTATATGCAGATACTGGATTTTTTTTTTTAGAGTTGGGTCCCGGAGTGAAAGGATCAGCAATGTGGCCGAATTAACTAATTGGTTGGTTTGCAGTTATAAGGTGATTTCGTAAAAAAGAGCTACCCGTTGAGGTAGCTTTTTCTGTACTGCATATTGAGTGTGGCCAGCAAGGGCTTCCGAACATACTGATCATAAGATAAAGGCATTCTTGATCATCAACTTCCTGTCATCTTGATCATCAACTTCCTGTCATCTTGATCATTGATCTCCTATAATATTGACCTTGAGCTCCTTGTCGTCTTAACCATCAACCTTTTGTTATCTTGATCATTAGCTTTCGTTAATAAAGATGATCTGCTTCCGGCCACCCACTTTTATAAAAGGATTAATTAATTGCCGGTGTGATGACCAGTTTCCGGAAATCGACAGGTCTGTGATCACCCTGCAGCATGATAGGTCCGAATTCTCCCTCGTTCCCGTCCAGTAAACCATCCTGGGGAGTTTGCGATAACGCAAAAGTATGAACGACCAATTATTATAGATGTATAAAAGTTTAAAAATGTTAAGTATTATGTGTAAATTATTCAACATTTTTATTGTTTAGTTGTTTAAGATACGTCCACTAACTAAATAATAATTTTATGAAAAAGAGAACTTTTGAATTTTTGGGACGTAGGGTAATACTCGCTGCCCTGGTATTATCTGGAATGGCAATTTTCGCTGTTTCCTGTCAAAAGGATGACTTTAGGGCCAAAGGTGATTTTGGAAGACCTGAATCATCCTTTAATGAGACGGCCGATCTGAAAAGAGCCCCTGCTCCTGGTGATGCTTCTATTGCAGAAATAGCAATAGGTGCAGGATTTGATGAGCTAGTTGGCGCTTTGGTTTATGTAGACAATGAACTTGAAGCGGGCCTCGTAGATCTTTTCCTTAACGGAACCGATCAGTACACTGTTTTTGCCCCGACTGATGAAGCTTTTGAGGGGCTTTATGGCTTCCTGGGAATCGATGGTATTACCGATCTTCCGGCTGAGCTGGTTCTGGATGTTCTTTTTTATCACGTGGTTGAGGGCCGTCGTTCTGCCAACAGCGTTGTCCCTCCGGTACGCACCCGTACAATTACAACTCTTCTGGGAGCAACATTCTCAGTTGATCGTAGTGGTGTGATCACTGATATAGCTGGACAAAAGGCGAACATTGTTGCCGCTGATATTTCAGCGTCCAATGGCATTATTCATGTTATTGATACAGTAATCTTGCCTTTGGATTAATTGTTTGTTGGTTAGTTACTGCATATTGTTAAACAATTGGAGCAAAAAAAGAGGCTGCTATCGAAGGCAGCCTCTTTTGCTTGTGTACCGTGCATGATTGTTCAACTTGGTGGTGTAAGTCCACTATGGGGGTTTGTAGTCGCCAACCATTAGCCTAAGGCAAGGGTGTCCATTGCGAGGTGGAATCTGAAGGAAGCCGGCGGCAAAA
>SLRB01000038.1 GCA_007131165.1 Bacteroidales bacterium
GTGATACTCTGCAAGGTTGAACCTGTATGCTGAAACCATATGGGCATCTGTATTTCCTATATATGCAAGGTTCTTATCATTGCACCAGCCAAACGCAATGGGATACCACTCATCCCAGTTGTATACCTCAACACCATGCAGCCAGCCGCGCTGCACCAGCTCCTCATGAACGGGCCACCACTTGTTGGTGTCGGGCTGCTGTGCCGTCCAGCCGGGGTGGCACCAGAAAAGAAATCCCCCCTGCCTGTTGGCCTCTTCAATTGCATCCATAAAATCTTCGGTGTCGAGCTTATTGGCATCTTCCAGAAAAAGTGCATTAAAGTGCCCGGGAGGCATCGACCTGCTTATTTCAGCTGCCCTGACAAGCAGGATATTGTGCCTTTCAGCCTCGGGGAGGGCAATTTCGTATGCAGTATTGTGGTCTCCCTTAAGATAATTGATATAGGAGCGGTGTTCGATATGCTCGGTTATGGCGATCACATCAAGTCCCTCGATATATGCCTCCTGAACCCTTACGGTGGGCCATACCTCCCCATCAGAGAATACGGTGTGCATATGAAAATCACCTTTCAGTGTCTTGTAACCGGGAATATCGGGAATCAGTATCTCACTTCTGTGCAGTTCCCTCAACATACGGGGCTCCTTTACCCTGTTCAGGTCCTGCGTCATTAGCGGTAGTGATAAAATTACAAGGCAAAACGTGACAATCAGCTTTCTCATATTGGTTTAATTTGAATCGATAAATTTAAGTTCATCTTAAAAACCCGCGTCCTTCAGGCGCGGTACTGTCCTTGCGGGGCTTTGCCCGAAAGGCATGTGCGTAAAAAAATTGCGGTGCGCAGTAAAAAAACCAATTATTTGCCATAATGTGGTGCAATCCGGAAGCCGGGAGTTTAATTACCATGCTTCCCAGCCGTAGTCTACGTACTCCCAGCTGAATTCACTGCCATCCCATTCAACGAGAACAAACCCCTCAGGCGTGCGGTAAAAGGGGCCGTTCCACCAGCCTGCCGACACCGCACCGCCGGTCAGGAATTGCGTATCATATACATAAAGATCTTCATACAGATGCATATGTCCCTGAAGCACAAGCTCCAGGTTGTGGTTGTCAAACATGCTCCATATCTCCCTGAAATTTGTGAATATATCGGTATCGGTATAATACCCGTCAACCACAGGATAGTAAAAAGAAAGGAACGGTACATGGACAACAAGCACGATCGGCTTGCTTTCATCCAATCCATTGAGGACATTCCGGAGCCATTCTTCCTGGGCGGGTGAAACACAATACTGCCCTTCACACACCTCAGAAGTATTGAGATGGATAAAATGAACACCACCATAATCATAATCAAAGTAGGTGTCGCCAAAATATTCCATAAACAGTCCGGCACCATGGATCTCACGGCTGCCGTCCATATGCCAGAAACGGTCATGGTTGCCGATAGTGACCTTTATATCGGGACCGGAATTGTCTATTATCTCCTTAAACCTTTCATACATCTTCCTGGCAGTCGCTTCATCGTCTCCAACATAATCGGCATCAACATTGTCGCCTCCTGTAAGGATAAAGTCCGCGCCAAGCTGCTCAGCTTTTGCTATTGCCTGCTCAAAACCCTCAAAGCTTCCGTTTTCACCAAAATTCAGGTGAATATCGGTCATAAAGGCAAAGGAAAACGGCTCACCCGGCAGCTGGGTATCCGGCTCTATGCTGTTTGTATTGCTGCAGGCCGGAAAAAGCAATCCGGCAAGAACAATAAGAATAGTAAAAACAACTGTCTTTTTCATATCATTTCTTGTGCGTAAGCTCATAGCCGTTTAATATCTTTTTTAATTTGTACAGTATCATTATACTCTAACCCGGGTACTTGATATAAAACCAGAAACCATACCCTATTGTTCAGGAATATGGTTTCCGGCTTTACGGGCAAGCTTATTGTTCAAATAAGTCCTGCCCGGGTCTGAAAGGCAAAACTACTCCCACCCGAATATCTGTTCAAGGCTGGGATTGATCTGTGTATCCCTTCTGGGTACAGGGCGGTAATAATGCTTGGGGTCCTCAAAAGTGCCCATGGTTTCAACCACAACGATATTGCCATGATCCCCGTGCTCCAGGAATACCGTTGCACCGGTGTCCAGAGATCCAGCCCTGTAATAGACCAGTGTACGGCCAAGTTCATTGACCTCCCTGTCAGCAAAAGGCGGGATCACTTCATCATGGGGAATAAGCTTAACATCGTCATAGCCATCGCCCGTCAGATCAAATGTGCCAAGGGAGGGGAAATAGAGCCCCTCAGGTTCATTTTCAAGCAGGTGCCCTGCCCTGTATCTCATAAGGTCATTGAACCTGCGGCTCTCATGGGTAAGCTCTACGCGCCGCTCACGCCTTATTTCAAGCAATTCGGCCCACTGAGGCGTCGATGCAGAAAGTCCCGGATACCTCGCCTCCTGTACCGGGTCAACCGGCGGATTCATGGCCATGTGAGGCATGCCGGCCCTGTCCCTTATCCTGTTTATTGTCATATCAAGATCATCCTGTGTGAGTTCCCCGAGCTCGGCCCTTGCCTCTGCATATATCAAAAGCACCTCGGCAAACCTCAATACCGGAATATCCAGGCTTGCATGAACTATAGGATCGGGATCGTTTACAAAGAACTTGATTGCATGGTACCCTGTGAAATGCCTGTTAAATTGTTGAATATAGGGCTCACCGGCCGATCCTACAACGTGTGTACTGGGGTTTTCAAGTATCCATCCGGGGTACGCATAAGTCTGATATATACGAGGGTCGCGATTCTCAAACTCCTCAACAAACTCCTTAGTTTCCCATCCGGGTTGGTCTGAGAAGAAAGAACCGTCGGACATAAGGTATGATTGCACCAGATCCTTGCTGGGAGATTGTTCATAACCGCCAAATACGGTCGGCGGCCATCCGCTGTTCCTTTCACCCTCAATTGAGCGGTTTACAAGAATGACTTCGGGGTTTCCAACAAGGTTGGTGCTCTCAAACAGGTAACCATAGTCCCTGTAGGGGTCTCCGGTGGAATAAAGGTCAAACCCCCCGTTCTCAATGATATCCCTGGCCTGGTCCCTTGCAATCTCAAGGAACTCCTGGTGCGGGAGTCCGAGATAATCGTGATACTTCCTGAAAGTGCCCTCGTGAAGGGCATGACGCGCCATGAAGGTCTTTACCACCCACCTGTCAACCCCTCCAACATCAGCCGCTGGCCTGACATGTCCGGCTGCAAAGGCATAGTCTTCAAAGATCCTCTCTACAACGTACTCACGCGAATCGCGGGGTTTGTAAAGATCCTCATCTGTTGTGGTTAGCACCTTGTCATACCATGGTACATCGCCAAACCGCTTGACCTTGTCCATGTAGAAACGCGCACGGTGAAACCTGGCTACACCTTCATAATGGTCAAGGTCAGCCTGCGGGATGTCGGCATTACCAAAATTCTCAAGGAAAAAGTTTATGTTCCTGAGTCTGCCCCAGCTCCAGCCCGCGGTAATGGTAGCCGAAGAGGTGGGCTGTGTCATAATTGTCCTGAATTCCGATGCGCCGGTTGTGTAGGCATCATCAGAAGCTTCGATAAAAATTCCTGACGACCATCCGAAATTTGTCCAATTTAGAAGGCTGTTCAGATACATCTGGAGATCATCGCGGGTGTTGAAAAAGTTCTCCCTTCCTATTTCCGTTTTCGGGAACCTGTCCATGAAATCGTCGTTACACGATGGCAACAGGGCCGTGAACAGAAGGATAAGTGACAGGGTTATTATTTTTGTTTTCTTCATAATCAATATATTAGTCATGAGAA
>SLRB01000318.1 GCA_007131165.1 Bacteroidales bacterium
GATCGCCATTCTCATCGGTCCACTCCACGAACCGGTAGCCCGGATTGGCTTCAGCGTCTATATCAACCTCATCGCCCTCGTTGTAATTATCTCCCGCACCGGAAACCGTTCCTGCACCTGCAGGATCAACCATAAGTGTGAGGCTGACGTGCACCGTGAAGGTTCCGTTTACAAAGCCGATATCGTAGTTGCCGGACGAAAGACCCGACGGGATTATCTCATAGATACCCGGTGCACCGGGAATAACTTCAGGGTCGTAAGGATCAGCCGGATCAAATTCAAATATCAGCTCACCATCAAGTACCGATTCATCTTCTCCTGTTACAAATCCGTCATAGCTGACAGTGAATTCCGGGTATGCCTCCCCAAAAACCTTGTTCTTGTCGACGGCGGTGATGGCAAGAGCCTTTTTGTTTATTACGGCTGTTATTTTCTGATCCTGGATAGTATATTTGTGGGCGTCATCACCCTCCAGTGCCAGTCCATCGATAATTATACCGATACCATCTCCCGCATCTTTCGATGTAAATTCGGCAGTTGCATCTGTGGTTACCAGGCTCACATCATGGCCATCATAAATAAGTCCTGCTAATGTTCCGTAATCTTTGAATGTTGCAGCCGTTGTTCCGTCATAAACCTTATCATTCACTGCCAGGCCATCAAGAGTCAGCCCTTTGAGGAAGTTTGCAATAAGGATGGTGTTGCCAGCCGGCATTTCATAATCGAAGGAAGCCTCTTTACTGATTACATTTCCGTCTACCATCCAGTTATTGAAAATATAACCCTCATTTGCTGTTGCAGCGACACTAGCTTTTTCTCCGGTAGTGTAGGAGTCTTTTCCGGTATTATCCGTTACCGTCCCTCCTTCATCCGGGCTTACACCAAGCGAAAGTATGTAGGGGATTGCTTCAAAATTAGCTGTAAGTGTTACGCTGGTAGCGGGCATTATATATTTCCCCCCGACCAGGTTAACAGTTTTACCCTCCTGATCGGTCCAGTTAATAAATTCATAGCCATCCCGGGTTGTTACCTTAACAGGCACCTCGTCGCCTTCGTTGTAATTATCGCCGGCACCTGTAACTGTCCCTGCCCCTTCAGGGCTTGTCAGCAGGGTGAGTCTTAAATAAACTGTTAATGTGCCGTTCACAAAACTAATATTGTAGTTGTCTGAAGTAAGCCCCCCGGGAATGATTGCATAGCTGCCCGGAGTGTCAGTATCTTCAGGGTCAAAGTTGAAAACTGGTTCACCTGAAAGTACTGCATCATCTTCACCAGTAATAAAACCGTCATAACTGAGGGTAAACACCGGATCATCCTCTCCGGATACTTTGCTTTTATCATTGGCAGTTACTGTAAGGTCTTTTCTTGTTATATCGGCAGTAGTATGTTGGGTGCCAATAATATATTTATCGGCGTCATCACCCCCCAGCGCCAGTCCATCGATCATTACCTCTATTCCCTCCCCAGCATCTTTCGATGTAAATCCGGCAGTTGCATCTGTGGTTACCAGTTTCACATCATGACCCTCATCAAGAAGTCCTGTAAGCGTGCCATAATCAATAATAGTGGCAGCAGTTGTTCCGTCGTATACCTTATTCCCGGCAATCAGACCATCGAGGTTAAGTATTTTTATAAAGTTGGCAGTAAGAGTAATATCTTCTCCGGGAATAGTATAAGAAAATTCTGCTTCTGAACTAACTTCGGTTTCTCCTTTGGTCCATTTCCGGAATGCATATCCTACAGAAGGAACTGCTTTGACCTCAACATCTGTGCCTGCCAGATAAGGCGGGTTATCTGTAATATCCTCAGCAACACCCCCGGCCGGAGGCTCTTCCTCCAGGCTCAGATAATATGCCAGTTCCTCCAGGGTTGTAAACGAGATCTGATTACCGTATACGGTTCCGAGCATATTGATGGCATAGGCACGTACGTAATATATTGTGCCGGGTTCAAGTCCCGTCAGGTTACTGGCGAACTGGCCTGTGCCGTCACCATCTGTGGTGATGCCATCATGCTTTTCCGGGTCAGTTTCCGGGTTTTCTGATGTGCTCCACACCACACCACGCTGGGTGACTTCAGCACCGCCATCATTAATTACATTGCCCCCGGATATGGCCAGGTCAATATTTATACCGTACGCTTCGGTAGTTTCTATGCTGGGGATTGTGGCCCCGGTTGTTTTAAAGTCTACTTCATCGCCATAGGAAGTGCCTGCAATGTTCGTTGCATAAGCACGTACATAATAGGTTGTTTCGGGATCAAGTCCCGTCAGGTTGCTGGTGAACTGGCCTGTACCGTCACCGTCTGCGGTGATGCCATCATGCTTTTCCGGGTCAGTTTCCGGGTTTTCTGAAGTGCTCCATACCACACCCCGCTGGGTGACTTCAGCACCGCCATCGTCGGTTATGCTGCCCCCTCCTGTGGCAGTTGTTGCGCTGATATTGTCAATATTTTCGGTAGTAAGAGTTGGATAGTCCACTGTGGTAAACTGCCTCTGGTTTCCGTAAGCCGTGCCCGCACTGTTGGTGGCATAGGCACGTACGTAGTATATTGTGCCGGGATCAAGTCCCGTCAGGTTGCTGGTGAACTGGCCTGTACCGTCACCGTCTGCGGTGATGCCATCATGCTTTTCCGGGTCAGTTTCCGGATTTTCTGAAGTGCTCCATACTATACCACGTTGGGTGACTTCAGCACCGCCATCGTCGGTTATGCTGCCCCCTGAGGCAGCTGAGTTATGTGTTATACCGGTTATTTCAGTGGTGGTGACCGTCGGCTCGGTATCTTTTATACAGCGGACAGATAAGCCGTATTTTTTTCCGGGAGATGAGCTGCCTACACTACCGGAATTATAGTCAAGGAACCGTGTCCGGGCATTATCATCATTTTCTGCGGTAGAACTCCACCACCACCCCCTGGCTCCCATATCCGAAAAATCACCGTTTAAGGCATTTCGATAGCCACCCGGAAGGGCTGAAAAGCCAAAAACATCAGTACCTTCATGAGTGCCATGTTCATCCCAGCGGGGATGCTCCGACGTATTACAACCACCGTCCTGCTCCGAACCTTCCTGGCGGCATGATTTTAAACTGTTGCCATTTGGGCTAAGATGACCTCCGATATGATCAACCAGCTCCTGCCATTCACCATCTGATGGTACATGCCATCCGGCGGGGCATAGTCCTCTGGAATCATTTACAGCATGCCAGTTGTAAAGTGCACCATACCAGGCTCCATTGCTTTCGTTATTATCATACCAGCAATAGGCCTGAAAAGGTGAATTCCAGTCACTAAAATCACTTGCATGGAAGATGTCAGATCCGTTACGATATTTTGTTGTTCTGATGTTTTCTGCCATCCACTCCTGGTTACCTATTATTACTGTACCGTAAATATTACCTGAAGGGCATTCAATCATATTGTCATAGGTTCTGAACACCATTGTCTCTCCTACATAAATGCTGCCTTCAATATTGGCGTAAGCCATCACATAATAGATAGTTCCTGACAAAAGTTTTGTCATGGTACTGGTAAAAATTCCCTGTCCGGAACCATCGTTGGTAATACCATCGTGGTCTTTAAATGTTGGTGCTTTATTGGCACGCCACAAAATGCCCCGGGCAGTAATTGATCCCTTACTACTGACAGAACCACCGGAGATAGCACTGTTGTTGGTAATATCAGTTACCGGTGCGGTGGTAACGGATTGTCCTTTTAAATTTAAAATGGTAACCGAAAGGAGCAGGAAAAGTAGAAGTTTTTTCATGTATACAAGGTTTAATTAAACAAACAAATAGTAAGC
>SLRB01000358.1 GCA_007131165.1 Bacteroidales bacterium
AATACCATGCAGACTATGTCAAAAGCGAAGCTGGGCCGGTAAGTCTTACTTTGCCTGTTCGCAAAGAACCTTATAAGGGCAAAATACTGTTTCCTTTTTTTGATGGCTTGATTCCAGAGGGATGGCTGCTGGATATTGCAGAAAATAACTGGAAAATTGATGCACGTGATCGTATGGGACTACTACTTGCATGTTGTCGCAATTGTATCGGTGCTGTGAGTGTAATTGACCAAAGCATAACAGAATGACTATGGAGCGAAAAAGATGTTTATATTGCTATAAAGCTTTGTATGAAGCAGAAGGTGACTATCATGATGCTTGCAGTAGGAATTTTTTTGGCAGCATAGTGCCGCCTTTACTGCCATATTCTGAGGATGACATGTATAAACTCGGGGAGCAGGTTATAAAAAGTCAGTCCGCTGTAACAGGTGTACAGCCGAAATTATCGCTGGAACTTGAAAAGCAAAAAAACAGGCAAATCCCTCAGCGATTTACTATTGTTGGACTTTGGGGAAATTATATACTAAAGCCGCCATTTGAGTTATACCCAAATCTGCCGGAGCTTGAGGACGTAACAATGCATCTTGCCGCTGCAAGCGGCATTGAAACAGTCCCCCACAGTCTTATCAGGCTTTCATCCGGCTCAGTGGCCTATATAACCAAACGGATTGACAGGACAAAAAAAGGGAAATTGCACATGGAAGATATGTGTCAGCTTACAGAACGGCTAACAGAACATAAATACAAAGGTTCTTACGAGCAAATTGGCAAAGCCATTTTAAAGTATTCTTCAAATCCGGTTCTGGATGTGGTTAACTTTTTTGAGCAGCTTTTATTTTCATTTCTAACAGGAAATGCAGATATGCACCTGAAGAATTTCTCACTGATAAAAAAGCCTGAGATTGGATGGACGTTGAGTCCTGCCTACGACCTTGTGCCCACTGCTCTGGTTGTGGAAGGCGATACGGAAGAAATGGCACTTAATCTTAATGGAAAGAAAAGAAAAATTTCGATCAGTGACTTCAAATCTGCCATGCAAAAATGTCATATTCCGGAAAAAGCTATGAATAATATTTTCAGGAAGTTTGAAGGCATTGAAAATGAATGGGTTGAAATAATCAAAAACAGCTTCTTACCTGAAAAATTAAAAGAGTCTTATTTAAAGCTTATTAAAGAGCGTGCTCAACTCATCACCCCATCACCTTAACCTCCTCCTCTTCAACCTAATTGAATTGAATACCACTATAATATCTGAAACAACCATAGCAAAAGCTGCCACCATAGGTGTTAGCAATCCTATTATTGCAAGTGGTATAGCCATTACGTTGTAGAAGAATGCCCAAAACAGGTTTTCTTTGATTGTGCGTTGTGTTACCCTGGTCATTGCAAAAGCATTTTTCAGTAGTTGCAGGTTTCCTTTGAGGAGTATTACTTCGGCTGATTTTACTGCTACCTGGGTTGCATCGCTCATTGAAATACCCAGAAAGGCTTTTGATAATGCAGGTGCATCGTTAATACCGTCGCCTACCATGGCTACTTTATGTTTAGCTGACAGGTCTTCTATGATCTGATATTTTTCGTGTGGTAATTTTTCGGCATAAACCTTTTCTATACCCAGTTCAGCTGCTATTTCTGCACAACGGCTTTCCCGATCGCCGCTTAACAGTATTGGTTCTATATTTCTTTTTTTGAAAAAGCTTATTGCCTCCTTAGCACCGGCTTTAACTTCATCTTCAATATCCAGCCAGCCAATCAGCTTGTCGTTCATCAGCACATATACATTGTGGGTATCGTCGCCGGTAAGATGTGATGCTACTTTGTATGAGCCTGCAACATATGTGTTGCCATCCTTATCGGTAGCTTTAATGCCCAGTCCTTTTTCTTCTTCTATACTATCCAGATCAACCATCTTTAGTACATTTAACTGACTTACTATAGCCTGTGCTATTGGGTGTGATGAATGCTTTTCGAGGCTGTAAACGATCTCTTCGACTGTTTCACGGCTTTCATCAAAGGTTTGAAATCTTTTTATTACAAAGTTGCCTGAAGTAAGCGTTCCGGTTTTGTCAAAGATTATTTTATCTATTACGGGGAATTTGTCGAAGATGCTTCCCCCTTTAATGAGGATTCCGTTTTTAGCTGTTCGTCCCAGCCCTACAACAACTGCTGTGGGTATTGCTAGCCCGAGAGCACAAGGACATGCTATCACCAGCACTGCTATACCGCGCATAAGCGACACTTTGAAATCCAGCCCTGCAACAAAGAACCAGCCCAATACTGTCAACACAGCTAAGGCAACAACCACTGGAACAAATATTGAAGATATTTTGTCTGCAAGGTTTTGCATTTTTGGTTTGTCGCGCTGGGCATTTTTCACCAGTTCTATTATCTGCGACAACACCGTGTCTTTGCCTGTCGCTGTGGCTTTTACTTTAATATTGCCTGAAACCAGAATGGTGCCTCCAATCACTTTATCATCGGTTTGCTTGTCAACGGGCAGGCTTTCGCCCGAGATCATTGACTCATCTATTGAGCCATGTCCCCAGTAGATCTGTCCATCAACCGGTATGGCATCTCCGGTATTGACCAGAACAGCTTCGCCCGGCTGAATAAGCTCGGTATCAACCTCCTCGATACTTTCCTGTCCCCGGCTATGATCGAAAATGATCCGCTTTGCGGTGCTTTTCTGCATTCGCGCCAGTTCGTCGATAGCACCTGTAGTTTTTTTCACAGAACGCTGTTCAAGCATATTACCCAGAAGCACTATGGTTATAATGCTTGCCGAGGTTTCATAAAACATGTATTGATGCCCCAACTGGTATATTGTGCCGGTAAGGCTGTAAATGAAAGCTGCGGTGGAGCCAAGGAATATCAACACATCCATATTGGTATAACCGGCACGTAAGCTTCTGAACGCACTGGTCCCAAAATGCAAAACACCTACAGTGAAAACCGGTACTGTTAAAATAAGCTGAAAAATGTCGTTATGCAAAAAGTCGAAAGGCAGGAACATTGCAACTACCAGGGGTACTGTTAGCACAAAGCTAAACCAGAACTTCTTTTCTATCATCGACAGCCCTTTTTTGGGCTCTGCGGTGCTGTCGGTATCCTGTACTTTATATCCCAGCTCTTCAATCTTGGTTTTTGCAGTACCCGCAAGGCTCTCATCGGTAGTTTCGAATCGCACGTCACCGGATGTAAAGTTAACATCTACGTTAGTAAACCCTTCTTTCTCCAGTTGCTTGCGCACGCCAAGTGCACAATTGGAGCATGTCATGCCGGAGACTTTTAGGGATATCGGTTTATATGTTTTGTTGGTCATTTTGTTTTTACTTTAAGGTAAAAGTTAATAGAACGCGGATGACACGGATTATGCTGATAATCGCGGATTAGTAATGTGAATAAATCAGTGCAAATCAGTAAAAATCCGCGTCATCAGTGTTCTATTCATAAAACAAATAAAAACCAAATTAGTTTACTCTAGGAATAAATCGTTGCGGTTATTCTCCTGCTACCTCCGTTGTCACGGAATTCGCAGAGGTATATTCCCTGCCAGGTGCCCATCTTTAGCCTTCCTTGGCTTATGGGGATTGTGATGCTAACGCCTGTTATTGAGCTCTTGACGTGTGCAGGCATATCGTCTGCACCTTCAAGGGTGTGAGTTAAGAATGGAAGCCCTTCTGGCACAATGTGGTCGAAAAAGCTGTCAAGGTCTGTTCTAACTGAGGGATCAGCATTTTCATTGATAGTCAAACCTGCCGAAGTATGATGGATAAAAAGGTTTAATAGCCCCTCAT
>SLRB01000289.1 GCA_007131165.1 Bacteroidales bacterium
AAACTAAAGCAGGTTGCTGAAAGCACTACAGCTCACGGGAAACTCCTTGGCTACAGTACATACATTCAGGGGAAAATCGTTTTTCTGCGGCTCAGTTTTTCAACCGGTGACGCAATGGGTATGAATATGATCTCAAAAGCATCAGAGGAGATATGTGATTTCATTAAGGCGAATTATCCGGTTATCCGCTATGCCATAGAAAGCAATATGGCAGTGGATAAGAAGCCGGCCCACATTAACGCTATTCTGGGCAGGGGAAAAACTCTTACCGCTGAGGTTTTGATAAAGGAGCATGTAATTTCCAGGTTTCTGCATACTACAGCACAGGAAATTGACAAAACATACCGGCAAATGGTCATGGGAAATCTTCTGGCAGGTGCATTGGGAATGAACGGCCATATAGCTAACGGCTTAGCTGCCCTCTTTCTTGCCTGTGGCCAGGATCTTGCCAATATTTCTGAATCCTGCGTCGGCCATTCCTATGCTGAGGCTGTGGGCGGAGATTTGTATGTGTCGCTCAGTTTGCCTTCACTTGTGGTGGGAACCATAGGGGGAGGGGTATCGCTTCCGACGCAACGCGAGTGCCTTGAGATCATGGGTTGCTACGGCAGCGGTAAAAGCAGAAAATTTGCCGAAATTGCCGCTGCAACAATCCTGGCCGGCGAAATTTCTCTGATCTCAGCAATTGTGGCAGGCGATTTCATCAGGGCCCATGAAAGATACGGCCGCAACAACCCGCTATCGGACCCCGGTAAAAATCCGAAGTGACCCTTGGAGAACCAGCCGGGTAAGACTCCTTTAACAACCAGTCCCTGATGATACCCATGATGAAAGTACTCAGGAACCTGGCCCATTAACCATCCGGCTAATTGAACGTCATCGTAAATACCGTTTCCCTTTCGGGGATGGAGCGTACCTTAAGGCTTCCGTTGTGCAGCCTCATGATCTGGCGTGACAGGCTGAGCCCGATACCGCTTCCGCTTTCACGGGTGGTGAAAAATGGAATGAAGATCTCGTCAATAAGCTCGCGGGGTATGCCCGGACCGTTATCCGCCACCATTATCTCAGCCTGTCCCTCCTTGGTTATTCCGCACCATATGGCAATTTCAGCACCAGGACGGCCGGAAAGTGCCTCAGCGGCATTTTTCAGGAGATTTATCAGTACCTGCATTATCTGCTTTTCATCGATATTGAGCTCCATTTCTCCGTTTTCAACTGTTAAAGACATTTTTATCTTTTTTTCTTTAAGCTCCTGCTGGTACAGCATCATTGTATTTTCGGCCAGCTCCCTTATCCTGACCTTTGCTTTTACAGGATCAGGAAGGCGGGTAAGTTTCCGGTAGGACTCGACGAAACTGATCAGGCTCCGGCCCTGCTCGTTGATCACCTTAAGACCCTTTATTGTATTCAGTACGATCCTTTCGTTGACCTCCTCCACCGGTATTGCCTCACCATCTTTGACGAAATAACTGCATAAATTCTCTGACAAAGAGGTTACCGGTGCAATTGAATTCATTATTTCGTGAGTCAGCACCCTGATAAGCTTCAGCCATGACTCCAGCTCCTTCTCATCAAGCTCCTTTCGTATGTCCTGCATGGAGATCAGCCTCAGCGGTTTCTCATCACTGATGAAACCACCGGATTTGATGAGCAGGTTTACCGGCCCCTCAATCCGGTGGAAGGTTATCAGCTTCTCATCATTTTGCCTTATATTCATAACTTCTGAAGCAAGCTTTGCATCTATCTTTTCCAGTTGCCTGAGATGGGTGAATGTGCTCATGCCAAGCAGCTTTTTCAGGCTGCTGTTGGCATGGACGACAAACCCCCGGTTGTCGAACGAAAGAATGCCGGTGTTGACATGCTCTATAAGTGCCCCGAAATACTGCTCCTGGCGAATATTCTCAATTTTTACCTGCCTTATATGCTCGTTTATTTTTTCCAGGTTACCGGCAAGTGATGAAAGAATCCTGTCTCCCCGGTGGTGCGGGAATACCAGTCCGTGATCGTCGTTTCTGACTGCTTCGATAAAGTAAGCCAGCTTTTTGTTGACCCTGCTCATGTACCAGATAAGGTTTATTGCCACGGCTGCCACTATTGCAGCAAGAATTATGGTGTTGTGCAGTTCCGCCCCAGCGGCCAACGACCATCCCGTTACTACCCCTGCGATTACCAGCAATACAATTCTGGCAACAATATTCATTTTGAATGCCCCTATCATCCTAAACCGTATTTCTGCATCTTGTTGTAGAGCGTCTGCCTGGTAATGCCAAGTTGTTCCGCGGCAGCTTTTATGTTTCCATTTGTTCTCTCGATGGCAGTCATTATAGCTTTTTTCTCAATTTCAGCGAGATTGAGTGTATCGCCCTGATCAGGCATATACCCGGTGGCAGGGCCGGAAAAGAGGTCGTTCTCGGTAATCGTGCCTGATTCATTAAGTATTACTGCCTTTTCGATGGTATGCTCAAGCTCTCTGACATTGCCCGGCCAGTTGTGCTGAATCATGCGCTCCATTGCCCGGCCTGAGATATCAATAGGCTTTTTGCCATACTTATCGGAGTATTTTTCAAGGAAATGGGAGGCAAGCTGTTCAATATCGGAGGTCCTCGACCTCAGTGGCGGGATCTCTATCGTTATTGTGTTTATCCTGTAAAGCAGATCTTCCCTGAACAGTCCCTCTGCAACCATCCGGACCGGATTACGGTTGGTTGCAGATATCAGGCGGATATCAACCGGAACAGTCTCATTTGACCCTACCCTGGTTATTATCCTGTTCTGGAGTACTGCCAGAAGCTTGGGCTGCAGGTTAAGCGGCAGGTTAGCTATCTCGTCGAGGAAAAGTGTGCCCTTATCGGCCAGTTCAATTTTCCCGGTGCGGTTTTCGCGTGCATCGGTGAAGGCCCCTTTTACGTGCCCGAACAGTTCGCTTTCAAAAAGCGTTTCACTCACGGCCCCCATGTCAACCGAAACCATAAGCTCCTGGCTGCGTCCCGAAAGCCTGTGGATCCTCCTTGCTATTAGCTCTTTGCCTGTTCCGTTCTCGCCGGTAATAAGCACGTTGGTATCGGTAGCGGCAATCTTTTCAACTGTTTTCAGCATCTGAACAGATGGCTGGGAAGAGCCTATTATCTCTTTATCATATCTGTTGATGGTAGTTTTCAGTTCCCTCTCCTTTTGCCTGAGGTCTTTTATCTCCTTTCTGGAGAGGTTGAGCTGGATGGCTGAACGGACTGTTGCAAGGAGTTTGTTGTTGTCCCAGGGTTTAAGTACGAAATCGTTCGCACCAGCCTTCAGTGCACGGACTGCCAGCTCAACGTCGCCATAGGCGGTCATCAGCACGACCGAGATGTCAGGATGGTCTTCCCTTATCCGCTGAAGCCAGTATATGCCCTCATTTCCTGTGTTGGCACCCGATTTAAAGTTCATGTCAAGCAAAACAAGGTTGTACTGGTTCTGTCGCAGCTCAGAGATAAGCAGGTTGGGGGAGGATATCGTTTTTACACTTTCAAATTCCTGCGAAAGCAGCATTTCGATCGCAAGCAGTATGTTCCTGCTGTCGTCTACAACCAGTATGTTTCCTTTTGACATTTTTCAACCTGTTTTTTTAATTAACAGGGGGACCTCAAAAATAGCTCAACACATTCTCAAATGCAATTAAGTGTAAAAAAATAATGAATCATGAATTAAATTAGCAAAATAATTATTAAAAATGCATTAAAATGTTTGACTGCATATATATTATTAGTTACCTTTTGGAACCTACAAAATTGGATTTATGGACGG
>SLRB01000021.1 GCA_007131165.1 Bacteroidales bacterium
GCCAGGAGGGCTCTAAGGCCTTAAAGGTACTCCTCGCCCTTTTCTATCTTAACATCATTAACGAACTGCTTTATTCTCTGCTCATCCTCCTTTTTGCAAACCAGGAGTATATTGCCCGATTCCACTACAATAAATTCATCAAGCCCGTGCAGCACGACTATCTTGTCGTCAGGAAAGTTTATTATTGAGTTTTTGACATCATAGGTAAACACATTCTTCCCGGTTAGCATGTTGCCGTTCACGTCATGATCGGAATGTTCATAGAGGGAGCCCCAGCTGCCCAGGTCAGACCATCCGAAATCTGAATAAAACACGTACACCTCCTCGGCCTTCTCCATTATGCCGTAATCTACCGATATGTTAGTGCAAACCGCATATATATCGGTAATGTATTTTTCCTCTCCAGAAGAGCCGAAAACACTCTCATCGGCTGCAAACAGCGCGTCTATATCGGGAAGGTGCCTGGCAAACGCCTCCATTATAGTCTTCAGCGACCATATGAAGATCCCCGAGTTCCAGTAAAACTCGCCGCTTTCATAAAAAACCCTTGCCAGCTCAATATCGGGTTTTTCTGTAAAGGTCTTTACCTTCCTGAAATTATCCGGTTTGCCGTCCACCACCTTTGTTGAGGCCTGGATATACCCGTATCCGGTTTCAGGCCTGTTGGGTTTGATCCCCAGGGTAAGCAGGATATTTTCGTTTGAGGCCGCTTCAAGCGCTTTTTTTATCTCGCCTAAAAAAACATCCTGCTTCAGAATAAGGTGGTCAGCCGGTGAAACCACGACTACGGCATCGGGGTTCATCTGCTTTATACGGTAGTTGGCATAGGCAATACAGGGCGCGGTATTCTTTCTCATCGGCTCGAGCAGAACCTGTGAGGGGTCGAGCCCGGGCAGCTGTTCCAGAACGAAATCACGGTAAATATAATTGGTAACAACCATGATATTCCCAGGCAGGAACACCTCGCTGAAGCGGTCATAGGTAGCCTGCAAAAGGGTCCGGCCGGTTCCCAGGATATCAAGGAACTGTTTGGGTTTGTAAATCTTGCTCAGTGGCCAGAACCTGCTTCCGATGCCTCCGGCCATTATTACACAATAATGATTCTTGTCCATTACATGCTTTTTAATAGAATGCTTGCCCCTTCCCGGCACCTGCTTTTACCGGGAGTCAGGCGATTTATTGTAAATGTATTGCAAAATTAGCAAAAACCATGCTAAAAAGGGTCAATTAAATTCCTGTTCTTCGGCAACAATGCTGGTAAATAATAGACATTATGCAAATTGATCAAATAATACTATTTTTACAACACCTTTAGAGGCTCCCCGTCAGTCTCAGCCACAACACGAAACCAATGATTTCAAATCTTGCCGATGACCCTCCTGCAGCACATAGGAAGATACACCATCCTTATAAAAAGGTCTTTGAGCCGGCCTGAAAGTCCACGCGTATACTACAGGCGGCTTATACGTGAGATGGAAGTGCTGGGCATTAACTCTACAGGGATAGTTGCCATCATTTCATTTTTCATGGGTGCGGTAATAACCATACAGACAGCATACAACACCGAGAGTCCTCTATTCCCGGCCTATCTGATCGGACTGGCGGCCAGGGATTCGATCCTGCTGGAATTTTCCAGCACCATTGTGGCTCTCATACTTGCAGGCAAGGTAGGTTCCAATATAGCTTCGGAGATAGGCACCATGCGGGTAACAGAGCAGATTGACGCACTCGAGATAATGGGGGTAAACTCAGCCGCCTACCTCATACTGCCCAAGATAGTTGCCCTGATGATCATTGCCCCTTTCCTGTCGGTGCTGAGCATGGCTGTTGGTATAGTAGGGGGCTGGATAGCCGGAACCACCGTAGGGGTTGTGAGCACACCCGACTACATTTACGGGATCCAGTATGCATTTATACCCTATTACATCACATACTCACTTATCAAGTCGGTTGTATTCGCCTTTATCATAACTACTGTATCCTCCTACCACGGTTATTACACGCGGGGAGGCGCCCTTGAAGTGGGACGTTCCTCAACCCTTGCCGTGGTCCACAGCAGCGTGGTGATCCTCCTTTTCAACCTCATTCTGACACAACTGATGCTTGCATGATCGAACTCCGCCATATAAACAAATCGTTCGAAGGCCAGTCTGTACTGGATGATATTTCTGTATCCTTCGAGCAGGGCAGGACAAACCTGGTAATTGGCAGGAGCGGATCGGGTAAAACGGTGCTGCTCAAGTGTATTGTGGGATTGCTGGAGGCTGACAGCGGCGACATCCTTTACAGCGGCGACTGCTTCAGCAGGATGAACCGGAAAGAGAAGCAGAATATCAGGCAGCGGTTCGGCATGCTGTTCCAGGGCGCCGCCCTTTTCGATTCGCTCAGCGTCGAGGAGAACGTCCGTTTCAAGCTTGACATGTTCACCAGAATGACCTCCCGCGAAAAAAAGGACCGCGTCAACTTCTGCCTCGAAAGAGTTAACCTCTCAGGCAAAAACCGGCTGTTCCCCTCTGAGCTGAGCGGAGGAATGAAGAAAAGGGTTGCCATAGCGCGTGCCATAGTGATGAACCCGCGCTACCTGTTCTGCGATGAGCCGAATAGCGGACTTGATCCGCAGACCGCCATAATGATTGATAAGCTTATTATAGATATCACCCGTGAATTCAACATGACCACCATCGTAAACACCCATGACCTGAATTCGGTAATGGAGATAGGAGAAAATGTGGTATATATCCACGAGGGCAAAATATGGTGGCAGGGAACCCGCGAAGAAATACTCGAAACAGAAAATCCTGAACTCAGTGATTTTGTCTTTGCCACAAAGCTGGTAAGGCAGCTGAAAAAACTGGATGATATCTGAACCCATGCCCCGACCGGTGGTTTTCATAATAACAGGCCGGAAAGGCGAAGGCAAGAGCAGCTTCGCGAACAGCCTCTATTCTCTTCTCTCTTCATATAAAATCACGGTAGGAGGTATAATAGCCAGGGGCCGCCTTGAGGATGGCCGGCGTTCAGGTTTTGACCTTGTAATAGCCGGCAGTGGAAAACAAATACCCCTGGCCTTTGCCATGCGCCGGAGCCAGCCACCAGGCAAACACTGCAAACAATCAGCATATACTCCCGGTACAAACCAAAAACCAGCTTCTGCCGCCCCGTGTCCGGCCAACCCCGGTCAGGCCGGCCGACCCGTTCAAACCGGCAGTCCCGGTCAGGCAGATACCCTGAACCGTGCTGTAACCGCGGGACGTTTTGTTTTCAATCCTGACGCCCTGGCGCTGGGCAACTCGGCTATCGATGAAGCTATAAAAGAGGGTCGGGACATTATCATGCTTGACGAAGTTGGTACAGCCGAGATCGAAGGCAGGATATGGTCGCGGGCCCTCATCCGGTCGCTTCAGGAGTTCAGGGGAGTGCTTCTCCTCATAATCAACCGGAAAAACCTGCCTGCAGTACTTGATCACTTTAATATAAAGCCTGCCGGGGTAATCGATATTGCCGTGTCAACGCCCGGCGAAGCGGCAGCAACCCTGACCGGCTATATCGAACCAACAGGTAAATATGGAACAGGTTAAAACAAAACCGTCGCCCTCTGGAGTCATAACCATTGAGGGTATATGGCTCAAGGCTGCCGTCAGTGGGGGACTGTGGGCATCGGTTGAGATCATCCTCGGCAGCTTCCTCCATAACCTTCGCGTACCCATGGCAGGCTCGATCCTTGCATCTTTCGGCATAATACTGATGATTGCTTTCTACC
>SLRB01000292.1 GCA_007131165.1 Bacteroidales bacterium
CTGTAAAGGGGCACTAAATAATCGACAGCAGCAAGTATAAGCGGGGCTTTTTTTCCGTTCAGCAGGTCCCTGAGGCCATTGTTTACTGCTCTGAAATAGTTGATAATCTCAATTTTACCTGCTTCTTCATTCGATTTGCCATGACCATGAAAGGTTGCCCTCCCTCTTTCGTCATTTGCGGCACGGTACTGAAGCTGCTTCTCTTCAAAATCAAAACCAACTACCTCCTCCAGCCTTTCAGGAAGCAGGTCATCAACCACCACTTCGTTTATCTGGTGAAGAGACCCTTCGAAAAATCTAACCCCTCCCTGACTGATGGCCAGCAGATAAAACAATGTCTCATTGTTATTGATATATGGTATCAGCGGCATTGTATAAAAATGATCATCTATATATTCATAAGGCTCAAAAGGCACTGGCAGAGTGTAATACTCAAAATAATCGCGGTTTCTGAAAATTGCCAGTCCGTCAGATTGCTTCTTCCAGAAACCGCTGTCATCGACCAGTTCATATATTGGGTTAAGTAACGATTCTGTTTCGCGATCCTGAAGATGACCGGCCATCAATTCTTTCCTTATGGTCTTAACCTTATTCTTCAGGTGTTTCTGGTCTATCATTTCATTAACTTCCTCACCTGCCCGGTGTGCCGGTATATATATACTTATACAGTCCGGTTCATTTACACGGGCCAATTCTTTAAATTTTTCAGCATTAATGTGATCCATGATTATATTTTTGTTTAAATTAAATTTCACAGGTACAAATCAGATTAATCAACCTGTTAATCTGCGAATTATAGTGTTAAATACACTATATATTCAGTGCATTGAAGGTATGATTGTCACATCTGATCATTTTTGCAAAAAGTTAATCAAATTGCATGTGAGATCGACTAATTCAAACCCGCATGCTTTATTCATGTTATTTTATCCGCCGGCGGCTCCGGGTAGAGCGGTTCGTTGCCTCCCCCCTCCCCACAGATCCGGACGAGCGGCTTTCATTTATGTAAAATCAATATATGTGCCATCTTTGGCCTGTCAGGTATCTGTAAAGAGACAAGAAATAACCGGATATTCAGAAAGAACAGGCTTACAGACTGCCAACCACGAAGTCTGGATACTCCCTTCAGATTTATATTGATCTGATGCCTCCCGCAATTTCAGATTTCTCAAAATGTGTTGACATTTTACACAATTATTGCACACTTGTATTATTGAGAATACTACTTGCAAATACCTGGATCCCGTTCGCCGGATAAAAATTGGAACAGTGACGGATCAACAAATAAGGGCCGGCCATGAACAGAAAGGCAGGTATCTGCTATTTCATTCAGTATACCGTGACCCGGTTCTGTAGCATCTGACAGCGGCGAAGTAAGAAGAGAGGCCAATGCCCTTTCCAGCCCCCCACTCCCGTTTGTCATCTGAAAAATTCCGGCACGTGATTCAGATTTTTCATTGTTGGATGCATTCCTGCGGGCAATTAGCCGGAAAATATAAGGCTGACGAGGGTAGAAACGAACCCTGACTTTTTTAGCTTTTAGGATATCCTTAGTATGTGCTATAGCATCATACAGTCCGCCCGGCTCATCGACAAGTCCGCGATCAACCGCTTCCTTTCCCAGCCAGAGTCTCCCTTCGCCAAGCTCATGGATCTTCCCGGCAGACAAATTCCTGAACCCGGCTACCAGGTCAAGGAATTTTTTATACAGAAAATCTATATTTTCTTCAATCATCTCCTTCTCTTTATCGGTTAGAGGGCGGAGAGCCGATCCGATATCGGCCGATTCGCCATGCTTTATAAAGTCTGTAGTTAAACCCTGTTGCCTGAGAAAATCTGAGAGATTGAACAAAATGGAAATAACTCCGATAGATCCGGTGATTGTTGTAGGAAGTGCAAACAAACGGCGTCCTGTTGTTGATATCCAGTATCCGCCGCTTCCTGCAACAGGTCCCATCGAAATCACAAGAGGTTTTGTTTTATGCAGAGCCACAAGCTCACGAAGTATGTTTTCACTCGCGACTGCCGAGCCTCCATTACTGTTAATCCTGAATATTACCGCCCTGGTTTTTTTGCTCTTTCTCAATTTACGGATCAACTGCACCATCGGCCGGTCGCCCAGGGCCTGTCCAAATACTGGACTTCGCCGGTTACCCCCTTCAGCAATCATACCCTCAAAAACCAGGACTGCAACTTTTGCGCCGGAACCGAAACGGCCAAGAACCATTCCGGGGGATCTTTTTTTAACCTTCTCTGTATTCCATTTATTGGTCAGATCATCTACCGTGCACAAATCATCAACCATCCCGGCCTCAAGCGCGTCAGGTGCATTATAAATACGCCCTGAAAGCATCTCATCAAGAATCTCCTCAGAGAAACCGGCTTTGCCCTTGCTCACAGAAGAGCTGACCAATGCCTGCCTCATTGATTTCATAAGCCCATCCAGCAATTCCTGATATTGCTCACGTGCATATTCATCGTATTTTTCGCCCCTGAATGAATCAGCTGCGCTTTTATATCTCTCCCGCCTGATAACCGTTACATCGACTGAATATTTATCGAGCAGCTTTTTGAAAAATACCGATGACATAGCTTTCCCAAGGAATGACACCTTCCCGAGGGGATGAAGGATCCTGTGGCTACAGGCAGAAGCAAGGAAACAGTCGCCCGAATCATATTCCGGCGCATAGTAATATACTTCCTTTCCGGCATCTGTAAGCCGCTGCAATGCCGCTCGTATCTCTTCAAGCCCGCCAAAAGCGGGGGCATGGAAGTTTTCCCACCTGTGAACGATAACACGGGAAATCATTTTTTGCGCCAGTATTCGTTCAATCTGCTCATAGAAAAAGTCAAACCTGAAATTTTTGTGCGGAGCCAGATCAGACCGGGCTATAACCTGGACCCCGATCTCCCTGTAGGTACCTTTAAGTTCAAGTTTTTCATAATATCTGGTGCTCCTGTCTCTGAAAATCCACATAAGTTATATTAATTTGTTCATAAAAGCTGAAATGATATAATTCTAAAATGCTGATATTGTGAGAAAACTCAAATAACCGAACATTTACAAATACTCATTTTAATTTATATTGCAAGCATTATGCCAACCAGAATGGTAAAAAGATTATAACAATTACCGGCTTGTTCACCAGTCACCACGGAATGATTCTTGCTGTTATCTAATTTCTAAACCAAAATCCCGGGTCTATGAATAAGAAAGAAATAATGATTGAAGAGCAGCTCCGGAACAGGGACATTTATGATGAAAGAGTGCTGGATGCCATGCGGGCTGTGGACAGGGAATTATTTGTCCCTGAAAAGATCAAAGATATGGCATATGACGACACACCACTCCCGATAGGAAGAAATCAGACCATCAGCCAGCCATATATCGTAGCTTATATGGCACAGGCCCTGGATCTGAATCCTGATGACAAGGTATTGGAAATTGGAAGTGGCTGCGGGTATAATGCCGCGGTACTATCCAGGTTGGTTTCACATGTTTACAGTGTAGAAATAATCGACTGGCTTTCAGAACTTGCAAGAGAAAACCTTGCTAAAGCTGATATACCAAATGTGAGCATACGTCACGGCAATGGCCATCAGGGCTGGCCGGAGAAATCGCCCTTTGAAAAAATCATGTTAACGGCTGCTGCCCGGGTTATTCCTGAAGCTATAAAGAAACAAGTGAAACCGGGTGGAAAAATCATAGCACCGGTAACTAACAACATTCAGAGACTCATTATTCTTGAAAAGCAGGAAG
>SLRB01000107.1 GCA_007131165.1 Bacteroidales bacterium
GTCAACTGGGGCCTTCCACGACTTTGCTGCACTTCTGGCACTTTAACGAACTGCCTTCAGATGATTTCTTTGATGTAGCGGCGGACTATTCAACCGGGACTGCCTCTCTCGTGTATGCTGGTGTTGGTGACGGCTACATGGACAGGGTAAATGATGGCACGCTTCTTAACGCCGACCTCGGAGCCCCGGCCGAAAGGGCCTTGCGGGTAAGAAACCCCTCCGATACCCGTGAACTTGTTTTCTATTTGCCCACTGACGGATACAGGGATGTCGTCTTCCGTTACGCAGTAAAGCGAACAACCAACGGAGCCAGGCAGCAAACAGTCTATTACCGGATTAGTGATATAGACAGTTGGATACCATTCAGTGATACTCTTAAAATTACTGAAAATTATCAGCAGTTCCGGTTCAACTTTGCCGGTATAGAAGAGACTTACGACAACCCCGAATTCAGCATCAGGATATTGTTCCATGGAGAAGAAGCCGGAGGAACCTCCGGTAATAACCGGTTTGATAATATCACACTCGACGGTTACAGTATTCATGACAATGACAATGATGAAGAGCCGTCAATGGAAGTTGCGGCATACCATTACAATTCGCGTCTTTTTATTGACAGCCCCTTTGAAGGCACTTCCCATATCGAGGTCTATAATGTAAGCGGCCATCTTGTCGGCCGTTTCCAGGCAGAAGGCACAGGTTTGAATGACTATCATTTTGCTCCCCCCGGAGGGATATATATTGTCAGGATGAGAAACGAGGTACATGTGCTGCGGAAGAAGATATTTGTCCACCGGTAAAAATTACCCCCGGTTTTGTTATATTTAAGGCTGCTGAAACTAACAGGGACTTTAAGTTTATCAAATGATCTATCGTTTACCGGATACGGCTATTATCTTATTGTGTATATTTCTACTCTTGTTGATTGATGAAACTTACTCTCAAGAGCTGGCAATTAATGAAATAATGGCATCCAATGCTACCACTATTGCCGATGAAGATGGTGATTTCGAAGACTGGATAGAACTGTACAATTATGGAGCTGATGCAATCAACCTTAAGGGGTTTGGTCTTTCTGACGATTATGACAATCCTTTCAGATGGATATTCCCGGAAATAGTAATTGAGCCAGGTGAGTTTCTCCTGATCTGGGCCTCAGGAAAGGATCGCACTGACCCGGAACATCCTCTTCATGCAAATTTCAGCATAAGCTCGACTGGTGAAGAGATCCTGCTAACCCACCCGGGAGGGAACAGAGTTGATGAAATCTCTCCGACACCTGTCCCTACAGATATATCATATGGCAGATATCCTGACGGAGGTGATAATCTGATGTTTTTCAAAGAACCAACCCCGGGTTCAGAAAACACTACTGCTCAATATCACGGAATTCTGGAACCGGTAACTTTTTCAAAATCCCCGGGGTTTTATGCAGATACAATCTGGCTTGAATTATCCCATCCCCACCCTGATGTTGATATATACTACACTCTTGACGGATCCATTCCTGACAAGAATGCAATACTTTATACCTCGCCGATTATGATTACTGATCGATCCGGAGAAGATAATCATAGTTCGATTATTCCTACAAACTTTATATCTGGTTACCGTGGTTGGACTGAACCTGATGGGAAGGTTGCAAAAGCGACCACAATAAGAACTACAGGCATCAAGCAAGGTAAATTAAGTCCCAATCCCAATTCTGCCACTTTTTTTATATTCCCTGAAGCGGAGAATATATACTCCATTGATGTAATATCTATTATTTCGGCACACGATGCATTCTTTTGTGACACGATTGGCATATATGTGCCCGGTATAAATTACAGTGAAGGAAGCCATGGAACTGGTAATTATTATCAAAGAGGAGATGAATGGGAAAGAGAAGGATCACTTGAATTTTTTACAAAAGACACAATTATTCAACAGGACATTGGAATAAGAATACATGGCGGGTTTTCGAGAAGGTTCCCGCAAAAATCATTCAGGCTATACGCAAGAAATGAATATGGAGAAAGCAGGTTTAATTTTAAGGTTTTCCGCGACCTGCCGTATTCAAGTTATAACAGATTGTTGTTGAGAAACAGTGGCAATGACTGGAACTTTACGATGTTCAGGGATGCTGCCGCCCAAAGCCTTGTCAGGCATTTTGATGTGGATAACCAGGCGTACAGGCCAACTGTTGTTTTTATTAATGGCGAATACTGGGGTATAAAAAATCTCCGGGAGCGGTATGACAGGCATTACCTTGAAAGAGTATATGGTGTGGACCCTGACAATGTTGATCTGTTGACCGGCAGACGGACTGTTAAAGAGGGTGACAATGTTCATTATAATCAAATGATAGATTTTATCAGCTCCAATGATCTGTCTGATGATTCATTATTTTTCAAAGTTTTGGAAATGATGGATATTAATAATTTCCTTGACTACTATTCGGCACAGATATATTACGGCAACAATGACTGGCCACACAACAATATAGACTTCTGGCGATTGAGGGTTGATTATGACTCCACTGCCCCAAAGGGGCATGATGGCCGCTGGCGATGGCTTATGTATGATGTTGACAGGTCTCTTGGATACTCAACAAATTACAGGTTTGATATGATTGAATGGGTTACTGATAGTTTAAACCAAAGGCATAATACTGAATGGCCAAATATAATTCTAAGAAATCTATTAGCGAATGAAACTTTTACTCACTCTTTTGTTAGCAGGATAACTGACCACCTTAATACCGCATTTATTCCTGAAAGGGTACACTCGGTAATTGATAGCCTGAAAAGCATTGTAGAGCCTGAAATAGAGGAGCATATAAGACGCTGGGGACACCCGATTTCGAAAGACAGGTGGGATCGGAATGTCCAGGTTATGTACACTACTGCTTCAAGAAGGCCAGCACACGTCCGCCAGCACATACGCGAGCATTTCAATATTGAAAGAGATGTTGAGGTCAGATTGAATGTTGAGGATCCGGCGGGTGGATATATCCGCATCAACACTATTGATGTGAATGCTTCAACACCGGGTGTTCCTGATGATACTTATCCGTGGACAGGGATATATTTTCATGGGATTCCAATAGAAGTGGAGGCTGTTCCTTATGAGGGGTATGCGTTCAGTCACTGGATAGGTTCTGACAACCAGAAAGAGCCTGTCCTTAACATAACTCCAGATGGGGATATCAACCTCAAGGCTCATTTTGTGAAGACCGGGTACCCTGAGGTAATCAGTTCGTGGTTCTTCGGGACTGATCTGCCAAATGACACACCGCTTGAAATCATACCTGCCAGCTACAGCAATGTAAGCGATAGCTTCCTTGAATTTAAATCTGCCTTTGATGGCTACCCTTTTGAGGAGGGTCATGAAAACTGGCGAAGCAGCTCAATGGAGCGCAGGAATGCTCCTACACCCATTAATTACCATGCAGAGATCTATGATGATGTTCCGTTTGAGGAAACTGATATGAGGGGTATACAGGTCAGGCAACCGCTCTGGTTTGAAGGAGATGAGAGTGAGCTGATATTTGGCATGCCTACCCTGGGTTACAGAGATATTGCATTCCGTTTCGCAGCAATGGACGAGGGCGCTGCGGAGAGAATTACAGTGGACTATTCAGTTGGTGAGGATGAGGTTTCATGGACCAGCTCGGGGATTGATAATGACACGTTGCACATCTTCCAGGATATTTACCAGTTGTTTGAGGTAGACTTTTCATCTGTTGATGAGGCTGAAAATA
>SLRB01000307.1 GCA_007131165.1 Bacteroidales bacterium
AACAGGTAAGGCATCCTGATGAATTCATTTGCAAGCATTGCACCCCCTACTATACCCGGGTTATGGTGCGCAAAGTCGCAGATCGCCACACTGGCGCCAGGCCCCACATCATCATATATCTCCTCTTCAAACAGTCCGTCAGCCCCGCAGTATGCATGCCCCTGCAGGTTCCTGCCCACCTGGTCGAACCTGTTGCCCAGCCCGTAAGGATGAAGTTCTGATTTTGAGTTCAGGAGCAGGCGTGCCGTTTCGGTAGCTGATGCGGCAACCACCACCAGGTCGGCGGTCTGTACCTGCCTGCGGTCATTTTCATCAAAGTATGCCACTCCGGTCACCTTGCCGCTGCTGTTGGTCATGATCTCATATACCTGGGATTTGATCCGAAGCTCACAGTTGCCTGAGTTAATTGCCACGGGTATAACGGTATTCTGGGTGCCGCATTTGGCATCGACGGGACAGGCAAAACCCACGCAGTTCCTCATCCTGATACATGCCGGCCGTCCGCCGTAAGGCACTGAGTTACGAAGCATCGGGATGGGGAAGGGGTGAAAACCAATTTTTTTTGCTGCTGCCTCAAGCATCACCGCCTCACGGTTATGTTTGAACGGGGGCATTGGGTGCGGCTTTTTCCTTGGCGGGGCAAAAGGGTTCTGGAAGTCGTCGCCGGCAACGCCAATGTCCCATTCGGCTTTTTCATAGTAAGGCTCAAGGTCATGATAGGATATGGGCCAGTCGGCCATGCTCGAACCCTCGACATGTCCGTAAGTTGACTTGAATTTGAAGCACTCCTCCATGAACCTCCAGGCCATGGCGCCATAGGAAACGGTGCCCGAACCCACACATGCTGCATTGTTGTGGTATGACCAGTCGTTGGGATACACAATTCTCTCATTGCCCTGGCCGTCGACTGCCACGCGCCAGTACCTGTCATTATCAGGCCCGAAATAACAGCCAAGGGGGAACGTTCGCTGGGAGGTAAGCTCGTCGTTATTATGTTCATCATACTTTGCCCACTTGCCTCTTTCAAACAGCACCACCGAAAGTCCCGCGACAGCCAGCTCCTTGGCTGCAACGCCTCCGCCAGCTCCTGAGCCTATTACAACTGCATTGACGTGTTTGTTTGCCATATCAGTGAACATTGCGCCCTATGATGAGAGGGTAGTCAAGCCTCATCATACGGTAGCTTACATAGTTTTTATTACCTCCGTGACGTGGACTGCCGTAATAGCCCTGCAGGCAGTGGTCGCGCAGCATCCCGAAAAATGCCGACGGCCTGTGTCCCTGCCAGTCGGCTTCATTATACTTTCCGCTCTCAATATCTTTCAGAAATTCAAAACCGGCTGAGGCATCAAGGGCTGTGAATGCTTTCCCGTATATATTCCTGCACGTTTCATCCAGGCCCTTCAGGCACGCCCTGTACATTGGAAGATGTTCGCCGTAGAAACCGGCGAGTTGCCTGTCTATATAATTTGTTACACCTGCCTCCTTACCTCCGTAAAAATCATCGGGAGGGATGATCTGGTCGGCAAGTGCATCAAGTATTTCTGCTTCCTCAAATGTAAGAATGTAGTGCCGGGAGGAAGGTAGTGAATAACAACCAGCCATGCAGAGGCAACCCGCACCGATAGCCGACATTTTTATGAAGTTGCGGCGTGAGATCGATTTTGCATCCATAACAGAGCATAAAAAAATTATGATTTAAATATCAATAATCTTTTTAATATCTGCAATAATGATTTTACAATTTATAATTATTCAACCAGATTATGACAGGAGGTCCAAAGATTCCGGATACCTGCTTCTGAAGCCTCAAATATTCTCTCTGATGAAGGTTCAAAGATCTATTTCACGGAAGGGATATCATAATTTAAGGGATCTTTGGTGATAATATTCTGCTTTTTCATCATTCCCGAACCGCAGGTAAATGTTTCTCAGGTATTCGGCATAGGCCGGACTGGGATCGATATCCATCAACTTCTCAAAATAGTCGCGGGACAACCGGAAGTGTTCGTTTACAGTTTCAAGGGCGTTCAGAAGCTGGCGGTACTGAGCCCTGGTCTGGTTCTCTTCGTATGCCGCCATCTCCTCCTGGTACCTGTTCTCGGCAAGCCAGAAGTAGTGGTCGCCCAGGTATTCAAGGGCGGTGACATTTTTGTTGTCGGCTTCATAGAGCTTAAGTGCAATATCCTTTAGCTTGTCTTCCCTGTCCAGGCGCCTGTTCAGTATGAACCAGCTCTCCAGAAGGCTGGCGTTGCCCGGGGCCAGTTCCTCCAGATCATGCCAAAGCTCAAGCGCCCCATCGAGGTTGTTGCTCTCAAGGTAGGTGTCAAATAGCCTCATGCGCATCTCATCTGCTTTCTCACCTTCAGGATATTTTTCAAGGTAGTTCTCGAGACTGGTGATTTCCAGTGACAGGTTGTCAATTTCCCTGTAGGCTGTGGCAAGTATATAGTAGCCTCTTTCGCCATATCTGTCTTTGCGCCCGGCCTGCACCAGGTATTCGATCGCCCTGTCGCGCAATCCGGTTTCCCATGCGGCAATGCCTGCCCTGTACCAGGTTTCTCCGCTTGCTTCTCGGCCGCGGCCTTTTTTCAGCTCAATGGTCTGCTCATAAAGTTCAAGGGCATCACTGTAATTACCGGCATTGTATTCTGTTTCGGCTTCTTCCTGGAGTGCGGCAACCTGACGGGCTATACCGCAGCCGGCAATAGTTGCAAGTATAATGACAAGAAGGGGTATGATGTGTTTGTAGTTCATATTAAATTATTTCTTTCAGCAGCAAACCGGACGGATAATGAGTCCCTCCGGCTCTGTTAACCGGCAGGCAAAATTAATCAATTTCCGGAAGATGCAAATCTCCTGTTTTCAGTTGGGTTGCGCAAACTAATACTGAATTTCTGAAAAAGCATTGCAAAAAGCCATATAATGGAGATAGCCGGCCCGGCAGGATTTATGCCTACCTGAAAAACTTCTCTTTGTGTTCCTCTGCGTACTCAATAAGTTGTTTTGCTATTTCAGGGTATCCGGTTAAGACATTTATCTTTTCGTAGGGGTCATGGACCATATCAAAAAGTGCCGTGTCAATTTTTTTCTGGATGTATGTTCCGGCCTGTCCGTCAAAGCCGCCCCTGACAAGATAGCGGTAATCGTGTGGTAGATGGAGCTTCCATTTGCCGTCGCCGCTGATCACGCCGTCAAAATTTGAGCCGGTGGTAAAGCTGTAGTAGTCGTGCGGGTTTTCTGCACCTTCAAGGCCCTTTATCAGGTCCCATACATTTTTCCCGTCAATTTCATATTCAGGCAATGGTGCACCTGTCAGATATGATATGGTAGGAAGCAGGTCAATGGAAAAAAAGGCATGGTGTGAAATTGTCCCGGGTTCTATTTGTTGTGGATAACTTATGATAAGCGGCGACCGGATACCTCCGTCAAAGCTGGTTCCCTTCTCAGCCCTGTATGGCGTTTGTCCGGCATGATTGCCGTAGGAGATCCAGGGACCATTGTCGGAGGTAAAGATAACCATTGTTTTTTCAGCAATCCCATTATCTTTCAGGGCTTTCATGATCTCACCAACCGACCAGTCCAGCTCCATGATAACATCGCCGTAAAGTCCGGTGCCCGATTTACCTGCAAACTTGTCGCTCACAAAAAGTGGCACGTGCGGCTGGGGGTGGGGGAGATAAAGGAAAAAAGGTGAGTCGCTGCTGCGGTTTATAAAATCGACCGATTTTTCGGTGAGCCATGTTGTGAAGTAAACCTGGTGGTCGGCTGTAACAGAGTCGATAGTTATCTCGCCGTTTTCCCAGTACTGCAGTGGCCACTGGCCCCAGAAATCAGGATTTTCAGGGTGGTCTGCCCACATGTCGTTTGAGTACATGATACCTGCCGTTTCATCAAATCCACGCACATGAGGCCTGGTGTCAGGCTGGTCGCCAAGATGCCATTTCCCAAAACTTGCGGTGCGGTATCCCGCCGCCTGCAACATCCCGCCAATGGTCATAAAGTCCGGATCAAGACCCCTCTGCCTGGGTGCATGGGCCCCGAACAGCCCGACCCTTTCCGGATAGCAACCGGTGAGAAGTGCGGCCCTTGAAGCCGAGCATATGGCCTGGGGGACATAGAAGTTCTGAAATACTTTTCCCTCTTCTGCCAGTTGCCTGGTGTTTGGTGTGGGATAGCGGGTCTCTGCGAATGGCTGGAAATCGGCCCAGCCTGCATCATCGAGGAAAATGATAACAATATTGGGTCTTTCTTCTTTTTCTGTATCTGCCTGTGTGCATGAGGCGAAGCCCGGTGCAAGAGCCAGCAGGGGGATTGTTCTTGTAAGGGATCTTTTGAGTTGCATAATAATTATTTTTAGGTTTGCTGTTTATTGCAGCCTGTAATAGTCAGTTTTGTACTTAATTACCGGTATACACTACGGGGACTGCCGGGTGTGTCAGGATTAGAGTGGTGGTTCATTATTATTACTCCACCGGAAGAAGCCTGAATGAGTCTTCAGGAGTTTCCCCGTATTTCTCCCTCAGCTCGTCAAGCCTGGTATGTAAATCATCGCGCACTCCGGCATAGGCAGGATCATCGTAAACATTCTGCATCTCATGAGGGTCAGCTTCAAGGTCATACATCTCCCATTCGTCAATATCATAATAAAAATGCATCAGCTTGTAACGGTCGGTTGCAATGCCGTAATGCCTTTTAACGCTGTGCACTGCAGGATACTCATAATAGTGGTAATAATGTGCCGTCCGCCAGTCCGCTACCCTCTCCCCCCTGAGCAATGGAAGCATGCTTCTGCCCTGCATGTCTTCAGGATCTGGCAGACCGGCCGCATCCAGAAAGGTCTGGGCAAAATCAAGGTTTGAGACAATGTCTTTGTTTACGCTTCCGGGCTCAATATGCCCGAGCCATTTAACAACAAGTGGTGTGCGGTAGGATTCCTCATACATGAACCTTTTATCGAACCAGCCATGCTCACCAAGGTAAAAACCCTGGTCGGATGTGTAAATAACGATGGTGTTGTCATCCAGCCCGGCTTCTTCAAGGTATTGAAGTATACGGCCAACGCTTTCGTCGACCGACTGGATGGTGGCAAGATAGTCGTACAGGTATCTCTGGTACTTCCACCTGACAAGGTCTTTCCCCTGCGGATCAAGCCTCTCAAATTCCTCTCTTATCGGTTCATATGTCATGTCCCACAACTTCCGCTGCTCTGCATCCATCCTGCCGACAGTCCTGTTGTACACACCTCCAGATGCACCGGGCGGCCACATTTTGAGGTCTGCTTCAATCCGCATGGTATGCTCAATTGTCATGTCCTGCTCCTCTGCGGCAGTCCCCATCCCCGACCAGTCGTCAAAAAGGTTGAAGGGTTCGGGAAACTCAACTCCCTGGAAACGGTTGAGATATTTCGGCCCGGGCTCCCACTCACGATGGGGTGCCTTATGATGCACCTTGACCATAAAAGGGCCGGGTTTATTTTCGATGCTCCTGAGCCATTCAATGGTCTTGTCAGTTATAATATCACTTACATAGCCGTGTACATCATAGCGGCCGTCGCTGTTTATGAATGTTGGATTGTAATAATGCCCCTGTCCGGGAAGTATATCCCAGTGGTCGAAACCCGTTGGCTCTGACCCAAGGTGCCATTTCCCGATAATTGCAGTTGCATATCCGGTATCCCTGAGAAGTTTGGGAAAGGTTTGCTGTGTGCCGTCGAAATCTCCCGACATATATACGTTGCCGGCCATGCCGTTCAGGTGGCTGTATTTGCCGGTCAGTATTGTTGCCCTTGACGGCCCGCATATGGAGTTGGTTACCAGGCAGCGGTCAAATCGCATCCCTTCCTGCGCTATACGGTCAATATTTGGTGTAGGGGCAACATACTGCAGCCGTTCATTGTATGCACTTACCGCCTGCCAGGCATGATCGTCGCTCATTATGAAGATTATGTTGGGTTGCGGGGCTTCTTCATTTTGTTGCGGAGCGCAGGCAGCCATAATACCAAAAGAGCAAAATCCGACGGACTTTACAAGAGCAGATGTGTGTTTGTTGACTATCAGCATGATTATTTTGATTAGTGTAATTTTAATATTTTGACTGAATTGGATACGCTTCGGTGCTACTCATGTGTCCATTTTATTATCCACGGATCGCTTGTCTCTTCCTGAAACAGCCTGATCTTTTCCTTCATCTCTTCAAGGACACCGGCATAGGCCGGGTTATAAGCCAGGTTAACCGATTCATACGGATCATCTGCCATATTGAACAGCTCAAATTCAGGCCTCTCAAGATAGTCGGCAACTTGTCGCGGACCATAAGTTTGGATATCCGAATCAATTACATATTGCCATGTGGCCGATTCCCACAAATCGCTTGCATGAGGATAACTCAGTCCGCTTGCTATATTCCATATCAGCTTGAATTCCCTGTTTTCAACAACCCTCATAGGATAATACATGGTGATTTCATGGAATGTATGGGAGGCAAAAATTTCGTCAAACCCGCCGGTATCCGGATCTTCGAGTACCGGAAGGAATGACCTGCCGTGGAATCTGTCAAAAAGGGGCAGGGCAGACCACCCTGTATCTCCGGCGATTGTTCTCCTTGTTTCAAGCTCGGCATTCAGGACTCCTGCAATGTCAAGGATGGTAGGGGTGAGGTCGGCCCAGTTTACCATAGCATCTGTCACCGCACCATTGTTTTTGCCCTCAGCCATTTTAACAATGAACGGCAGCCGCATGGCGGGATCATACAGGTTGGTCTTTGCACCGTGAAAAGCAATACCATTGTCGGACAGATACATAATTACCGTGTTATCCCATAATCCCTCCTCTTTCAGGATCTCAAAAAGTTTCCCTATGCCCTGGTCCATGCGGGCAACGGACTGGTAATACTGCGCCAGTTCTGCACGGGTGGCGGGAGTGTCGGGAAGGTACCAGGGGACTTCCACCTCATCAGGGTCAAATATCATCTCTTCTATGCCCTCATACCCGTCGTCGCGGTTCCCGAACCTGTCCGGTCTGTAAGGGTCATCCTCAACCACGCCTCCGCCACGGTGGGGGTCGCTGGTGCAGAAATAGAGAAAGAAAGGGCTGTCGCTGCTTTCTGCAAGGAAGTACCTGCTATTGACAGCCATTTCAAAAGGATTTCTTGAGTGCCCCGGTATTACCTCGTCAAAAAGGTAAACCTCTTCAGGTGCTACATGGTATTTCCCCACCCGGGCAGTATTGTAGCCGTGCTCTGTGAGAATGACCGGAAGGCTTCTTACTGTTTCAAATGTTTTGAAATGATGGAAGCTGTGTTCATGGCCATACTGACCGTTGGCATGGTTGTACAGCCCCGTGAGTATTACCGACCTGCTTGCCGAGCATGAGGCAGAGGTGCAGTATGCATTGGTGAACCTGATGCCTTCTGCAGCCAGGGCGTCCAGGTTTGGTGTATGTATTGCAGTGTTTCCATAACACCCAAGATCATCGAGGCCGTGATCGTCTGAAACGATCATAACGATGTTGGGCCGGGGTTCGGCCGGTGCCTCATCTGCCGTTGAGCAGGAGGCTGCCAGGACCGAAAGGGGTAACACCCGTATTAGTCTGTTTTTAAAAAGATCCATAATTTTGGGTTATTATTGCCGGGTTTTTTATTCCATAAAATCCGGGTGTTTTATTCCCCGAAAGGGCCCTGATCTTTCAGGCAGGCTTGCTGACCGGCAGTACTTACATGGTGATTCCGGGTCCGGCCTGCCGGTTTTCAATCATAAAGTATCAGCTCAATTACCGGGATCTCAACATTAGGCCTGGTTACCGGCAGCCGCAGGTTAAGGTCATCTTCTGTTGCGATATCTCCCTGGCGATGGTGTCCGTAGGGCTCGGTAATAAGTAATTCGGAAGCGTCGTGAAGGAACTGGGCGTATTTTACCCTGCCTCTCATTCCCGGTAACCGGTAATTGGTGATCGGATAGTCTATAAGATGGATATACAGACGGTTGGTTTCGGGGTTATACGTCAGGATCGAATGCTCGGGTGCTTCAAACTCTTCGGGCGCCTGCGTGCAGCCGTAAATTGACCGGCTGTTGTACTTCATCCAATCACCCATCCAGCCGAGAGCTTCCTGTGCGCGGTAATCGATCGTTCCCCGTGCCGTGGGTCCTACATTAAGCAGGAGGTTTCCACCCTTGCTTACGCTTTCTATAAGCAGCACAAGCAATTGTTTTTTGTCTTTCCAGGTATGCTCGTCACGGTAATAACCCCAGCTTCCCGAAAAGGTCTGGCAGGTTTCCCAAGGTATCTTCTCACCGTCAATTTCGGGCCAGCTTTGAACCTTAAACTGCTCGGGAGTGGTGAAGTCCCATCCATCCCGGTACTCTTTCAAATCAAGCCGGTCATTGACCAGTATGTGCGGCTGAAGCTCGCGTACCATTTTCAGCAGCTCAACCGATCCCCAGTCCTCGCGACCCTTCCCGAATTCACCGGGATAGGAATAATCCAGCCAGATTATGTCTATCCTGCCGTAATTGGTTAAAAGCTCCCTGACCTGGTTTTTCATATATTCGCGGTAAACAGACATATCTCTTCCGCGATTCATCCTTTCGTACTCTTCCCTGGACGTGGTGCGCTGCGGGTGGACCCTGTCGATCGTAAAGTGCGGATGGTGCCAGTCGATCAGTGAATAGTAGAAACCCACACCCAGGCCCTCTGCCCTGAAGGCATCTACATACTCCCTGATCAGGTCTTTACCGTATGGGGTGTTACCGGCATGGTAATCGGTATATTCAGACTCAAAAAGACAGAACCCGTCATGGTGCTTGGCCGTTAAGACAACGTATTTCATGCCTGCGTCCTTTGCCATTCTTGCCCACTCAGCCGGGTCATAAAGGTCGGGGTTGAAATTGTCAAAATACTTCTGATACTCCTCGTTCGTCATACGTTCGAATTGCTTGACCCATTCATGCCTTGCCGGCAGGGCATAGATGCCCCAGTGGATGAACATGCCGAACCTGTCGTGCGTCCACCAGCTCATTCTCTCCTTTCTCTGTTCGGGGGTTTCATCCCAGATAATGTTATCTGACTGGGAGAGGGCATTCCGGCCCATCATAGACACAAGGATTAACAGTACCAATGTAATTGTTTTCATGGTTTATTAAATTATTTTATCCGGTTATTATCTGCAGCCATGATTAGAAATAATCTGTTCATTTTGGCGGGCAGGTATCAGAAAATGCATTAGTTTTATAATCATAAATAACAAGATTTTTACGGAAAGAAACAATTTAATTTAAACCATTTTCAATATGGACAATGAGATAGTTCTTATAACAGGTGCTACGGCAGGAATTGGTGAGGCCACTGCCGGGCTTTTGGCCGAAAACGGCTACCGCCTGATTGTTACCGGCAGGAGGGAGGAGAGGCTTGAAAAGTTAAAAGCCCGGTTTGGAAAGCTGACGGACGTATATACCCTCTGTTTTGACATCCGGAACCGCAGGGAGGTTGAAGATGCAGTAGACTCTTTGCCCGGTGAATGGAAAGATATTGATGTTCTGTTAAATAACGCGGGACTGGCTGCGGGGATGGACTATTTCCATGAAGCAGATGCAGGGGACTGGGAACAGATGATCGACACCAACCTGAAGGGGCTGCTCTACATGACAAGGAAAGTTGCCCCGGGCATGATTGACAGGGGTAAGGGACACATTGTGAATGTGGGCAGCATTGCCGGCAGGGAGATGTATGAGAGGGGCAATGTCTATTCTGCAACCAAGCATGCCGTTGAGGCGCTTTCGCGCGGAATGAGGATTGACATGCTGCCGCACGGGATCAGGGTGTCGACTGTTTCTCCCGGGCTTGTAGAAACAGAGTTTTCGCTGGTCAGGTTCAAGGGAGACAAGGAAAGGGCAAAGCATCCGTATAAAGGCATGAAGCCACTTACCGGAAGGGATGTTGCCGAAGCAATCCTGTTCATGCTGACCCGGCCGCCGCATGTAAGCATACACGACCTGCTCATCATGCCGACTGCGCAGGCAGCGGCCATGACGGTTCATCGGGAGTGATCCGTATAAAAATTCATTGATAAGAGATCCGGGTACTGATCTCTGCGGGATTTTTTACCCCATATATGTGGATAACCTCTACAGCGCCGATATCAGATTCAGGTTATTGGAATGAGGCCGGTGCGATTCCCACTTTGTTAACCTTTTTGCCCGTCCACCACATGCATAGCACCTGTGATGCCATATGGATGGATTTTCATCACGGCAACTATTCATAGATGTTAATAACCGATAAATAAAAACCTGCTAAGTCTGACTTTTTCTGGTCTGATTACATACGGAGGCATATTATTTGACCTGATATAAAGAATACAGAGTAGATACAAAAGATAAACAATTGCTAACAAAAACTATAATTTATGCAAAGGGGAATAACGAAAATTACTGGCATATTGATCATGCTTTTAGTGTTGTATGCCTGCGAGGATGATAATGATATTGATGTAATTGATGAAGATCTCGGCACATTTCAGGTCACCATTTCGGGAGATGTGAATGAAGAATATGAGGGAAGCGCAATTTTCAGTCAATATGTAGATGATATTGATCAACCTGAAGAATACTTTTTCACAGTATTCCTGGAAACGGCAACAGAAAACGAAGGCACCGGTATCTGGTTTGCAAGGGGTGGTGAACTTCCTGAGGAAGATACCTACCCGGTTCAGGGTATGGATGAAGAAGACATGGATGATTTAATTGACTTGGTTTTTGAAATCGACCATTTCTTAGCATGGATTTTCGATTATGTTATAGTAGATCAGACTATTGAATTTACTGATCTGTATTTTTCAGAGGAAGGATCGGTCACACTCGAAGTGGTAGATATGGAGAACGTGGCAGGCACCTTTGAATTCAGTGCCAGAGGTTTTAAGGTCGAAAATCCGGAGCAGGAAATAGAGGTACTACTCACAGGCGAATTCAACGCAATACCCGGAGAGGTTCCGATTATAGTCGATTTTTGATCAGTGTGCCACTAAGCTGGTGGATATTCATACTGCCCGGACAGGGTAAGTTGTCATAATTTGCAGGTTGCAGGTTATCTATTACAGGAGACGTTCAAAACATCAGCCTGACGGTTGTTCCATTATCCTTTTCTGAAAGGATTTTCAGATCGCCATTATGAAGCCTCATTACCTGACGGGAGAAAAAGAGCCCCGATCCTGTGCCTTTTTCTCTTGTTGTAAAGAAAGGTAATGCAAGTTTTTCCAGGGTAGCTGTGTCCATCCCGTGCCCGTTGTCGCTTACATCTAATACCAACCTGCCGTTACTGGTGTATAAGGATAAGCTTATCACGGGAGATTTAACTGATTTTAAAGCTTCACAGGAGTTGAGGACAAGGTTGATAAGTACCTGTTCTATAAGTTTTCTGTCCGCGACTACCCTTTGAATATTCTTGTCGCGCCTGATTTCAAGCCTGATTCCCTGCAAACTTAGCTGTTCTCTGAAAAGGCTATTTATTTGTTTGAAAATATCATCAATATCTGTTTCATACAATACCGGTTTGGGAATGTTGTACGTTTGCTTAAAGCTTTCGACAAATGCAGCCAATCCTTTGCTTCGTTTTTTTATTGCATCCAGAATTTCCAAAGTTTCATTACTGCTTAGGCCTTTTGTTTTCCCGCATTGACTGCATGGTGAACCTTCACGGTACTTCATTATAAGTCCGGCTGACATCAGGTTGATAGGGGTTACGGAGTTCAGGATCTCATGACTCATCATTCTGACAAAGCGCTGCATGGTCTCAACCTGCTGGATTGCTATTTCGTTACTGATATCCTGAATTGCTATGATACGTATTATCCTGCCGTCCTGCCGGAAAACACTAATGCTTAGATATATTTTCCGGATTTTCCCATTATTGACCACTGTTATCATTTTTCTGGTCTCTGCATTGACGGAACTTATAAAATCACCCAATCCTCCTTTCAGGTCATTTAATTTTTCCAGTGATTCGATCTTGTCTTTTCCAAGTATTGAAGGGAAAGCTTTATTGGAAGCAAGGATTTTCCCGGACTCATCAATTGCAAGTAATCCCGTAAGAGCATTTTCAATGCACTTATGGTAAAGCTGGTATTCTTTCTCTTTCTGGATTCTCAGGCTGCTTATTGACTCAGTGATCCGCTTAAGTTCTTTTCCTGCCTGGATGCCAAATATCTCTTTCTTACTCTCAGGGGGTGCAGCAAAAGATGTTATACCACTGAATGATTTCAATATATTTGACAGCTCCCGGGTTGGCTTGTGCATGTAATAGATCAGGTATCCAACCTGTAAGAGCCATATTATAATAATATTCAGCCTGGTGATAACAAGGTTTTCATTGCCGAGGGTAATGGCAAATATTACCGGAGTGATTGCCAGCAGGGCAGCCTGGCTTATCAGCATAATGCTGAAATATCCTGACTTAATCATCATTTGTGCTTTTGAATTAGTTATTACCTGGCGGAGTTGTATTTTTTTATTTTTTCATACAGGGTAGACCGGTTTATTCCCAGTTCCCTGGCAACCCGGCTCATGTTTCCATCAAAAGTTTCAATTGCCGATTCAATCAAATGTTTTTCATTTTCGCTTAGATTGAATGAGCCGGAAATGCGGCCGTGCTTTTTCGCTTTGTCATTGAGGGTGAAGTCATCCGGTTTCAGAATATTGTCTTCTGCCAGGATAACCGCCTTTTCAATTGTGTGCATTAACTCTCTGATATTGCCGGGCCAGTTGTATGATAAAAGCTTTTCCGCAGCTTTTTCAGAGAGAGCCGGAACATCTGTTTTATAACGAGCTGAAAATTTTTTCAGAAAATAATTTGCCAGTCCCGCTATATCCTCTTTTCTCTCCCTGAGCGGAGGAACCTCTATCTGGATTGTATTGATCCTGAAGTAGAGGTCCTCCCTGAATTTTCCTTCTTCAATCATTGTTTCAAGGGGACTGTTTGTTGCTGAGATCATCCTGACATCAATCCCGACCGGGAGGGTGCCTCCAAGCGGGACTATCTCCTGGTTATGGATAACTGACAGCAACTTGGTTTGCAGGTGTAAAGGCAGATTGCCTATCTCATCAAGTAACAGGGTTCCGCCCGATGCAATTTCAATTCTACCCGGTTTGTCCTCCTTTGCATCTGTAAAAGCACCTTTTCTATAACCAAATAGTTCGCTTTCAAAGAGTGGGTCACTTAGTGAACCAAGGTCAAGATGGACGAATATATTGTCCGAACGATTTGATAACCTGTGTATTTCTCTTGCGACAATCTCTTTTCCTGTGCCATTTTCACCAAGAATGAGGATGTTGGCATCAGTAGGAGCGGTTTTCTCAATACATCTCAGGATACCTGTCATAGACCGGGCCCTGCTGTTAAAAATAGAATGCCCCTGATCTTCCTGGAAAGCAAGGTGTTTTTGCTGTGTTTTGAGTTTTTTGATCTCTTTTTTGGAATGACTTAGCTTTAGCGCACTGATCAGGGTTGAGAGAATTTTCTCTTCATCCCAGGATTTGCTTATAAAATCTGTTGCTCCTTCTTTTATAGCCTTAACGGCCAATTCTATATCACCGTAGGCAGTAATCATTACAACAACCGCATCGGGTTCTGATTCAATTATCTGCCTGAGCCAGTATATACCTTCGTTACCTGATGCTGTACCGGCTGTAAAATTCATATCCAGCAATATTACATCATACCGGGAGTTTTGGATCTTTGAAGGAATAAGATTGGGATTGCGGGTTACATCTATACTGTCGAACCACGGATTAAGAAACAATTTCAGACCCGACAGCAACTCTGCGTTATCGTCAACCAGAAGCAGTGAAGCTGATTTGTGTTTGGCTTTTTTATCAGGATAATAATCCATATAAGGGTTATATTTATGTGCGAAAATTTACCGGTAAGCATTGCTTTATAAAAATACTGCAAAATGTTGTCTT
>SLRB01000185.1 GCA_007131165.1 Bacteroidales bacterium
AACTGGTTCTACCAAAATACAAGTCCGAGAATCAGATCGACGCACGGAATGCTGTTTTTCAAGGAGATGACAGTCACAGAGTTCCTGGAAAATGCAAGAGAGCTGGAAAAATCCATGGAGGGTATCACCTTATAATCAGGTATTGAAATATGTATTAAATCATTGGTCTTATAGACCTTACCATAACAATATGTTGACTTCCTTACATGATAAATATCTATAGTTTTGGTTCAACCAGCTAGCTATAATATGCTGTAAAAAAAACACATAATGTAAAAGTAAAAAATGCCATAAATTAAACTCTCAAAATAATTCATGGCATATATTTTACCGATTGTCCGGAATTAGTCAAATGAATATAAGGCTGCAGCACGTTCGTACTCCGCATATTTTTCATAAAGCTCATAACGGCTTATTGCCAGGTTTATCCCGGCATTTGTCATGCTTGTTCTTGCATCAATATACTCTATAATAGGCGCCTGACCGGCTGAATACCGCCGCTCTGTGATCCTGAACGCCGAATTCGCCGATTTTAACCTGGATTCTGCAGCATCAACAGCCTTTCGTGCCGCTTCAAAATCGTACCATGCTTTTATCATCTCAAGGTTTAATTTCTCCTGAGTCTCTTGATGCACAAGCTCTGTAATATTACGCCTTATTCTCGCCTGCTGCAGAGAGGCACGGTTTTGAAAACCCTCAAAAAGCGGCCATGTGAGAACAATAGATGCAAGCACAAAATCATCATCTCTTCCAAACGAATAAGTAGTACCCTGAATTCCGTATTCTACCACAGCAGTCAGTTTAGGATACCTGTCAGAAAGAACAAGCCTTTCGTAATCAACGGCAAGATCAATCATTCTTGATGTTTTTTGCAATTCTTCTCTTCCTTCTACTGAAAGTGCGCCATCAGCTTCATTTGGCACAAATAAGAGTCTATCCTGACCGTTGTTTACATCAATAGGTGTATCTGCAGGGCGGTTCAGAAGGAAATTGAACCAGGCAGCGGCAACCTGTCTCTTACCTGATGCACCTGCGAGCTGCTGCTCAGCCTCAGCAATTTCTGCCCGCGACCTGTGAATATAGTCCTCAGTTACCATTTCATTTGCTGCGAGTGCTTCTGTTACACGAAGGTTCTCCATGAGTAGTTCAATGGTCTCCGTTATTATTTGTTCGACTTTACCGGTTTTGATATAGTTATAATAAGCCTTTTTGATCTCAGCTACCAGAAACCGGCGATATATTTCAATATCAATATAGCCAATCTCCTTCTCATGCTCCCTGATGCGGCTGTTAAACCATATTTCAGGGTGCATTAAAGGTTGTACGACCCTGAATTTTGTTTCCTGCTCCTTTGGCCTGTAGAAATAAAAAAATTCATTTTCAATTTGTGGAAAATCCTGGGTTCCGGTAAGCATGTTAAGAGTTGAATAAACAGGATTAAGTAGATCACCCACAGGAAATTCAATGACCCTTCCTCCGCTTGCAAGCGTATAACGCATATTCAGGCTCAACGAAGGATAAAACAAGCCACGTGCTTCATTTAAAAGCTCAAGGCTCATTTTATAATTTTCCCTTTTCTGCTGTAAAGCTATGTTGTTTTCAATACCATACCTGATATATTCATCAAGGATAGCGTTACCTGCATGAACAACAGGTGGCATTATAATTAAAGTATAAGATAAGATAGCACATTTCAAAAACCTCATAAACATAAATATAACATTAACAATGAAATATAAAATTTAAATCAGCACTATTTGTCTGAAAAGGCTATTAAGAGCTTCAGGCCTTTTGTTCGGCAATTTTCTCGATAAGCCAAATTGACAAGAACCCCAGTATCATAAGTAAAAGTGCCACCAGTACATCAGCCGTCAATGCAGCTGGAACAAATCTGTGGTAACTCTCAATTATCGGACTGCCATCAATACGGGTAATAAGGTTACCCAAACCATCAGTCCGGTATACCGGGATCTTCCATGGCCATAATATATAGAGGGATCCTGCAATAAACCCGGTCATGGCGCCTAAAGTGTGGTCTCTGAATTTCCTGAATATCCAGGAAAGAAAATGTGAAAACACTATCAATCCTGCAATAATACCGGCCAGGACAGGAAGCAGTATATCTGTCCTGAGATCATTTATGGCTTCAATGGCAACAAGTTCATAATTGCCCATAAGTATAAGTATAAATGAACCTGAAAGGCCGGGCAGTATCATACTGCTAACAGCCACTGCACCACACAAAATGAGATAGAAAGTGTTTTCGCTGCCTTCAGCGGGACTCATTCGCGATACCCATACCGCAAGAAGAGCGCCGGTTGCAAAAAGCATCAGGACGGGAAGAGACCACCTTTCAGTCCGCCGGCCTACAAAATAAACCGATGCAAGAATAAGACCGAAGAAATATGCCCATACAAAAACGGGGAAGTTATTAAAAAGGTATCCCAATAGCCTGGCCAGAGTAAATACGCTCATTACGGCACCTGAAAAAACAGCAATCAGGAAGTAAAGATTTATCCGCGACGAAAAAGATCTGAAATTCCCTTTAAGAAGAAACCCAAGGGCAATATGATCGATCGACCTGACCGAATGGATCAGTTTCTCAAACACCCCGGTAACAAGTGCAATGGTCCCTCCTGAAACACCAGGGATTACATTTGCCGCTCCCATGGCAAATCCCTTCATGGCAAGAATGAAGTATTGCTTTATGTTATTGATCATTGGAAAAGTATTTAGAGGCCAGGAGTATCACCTGTGAAATCCGTAAGTGTATCTCCTCTTAGCCCGAGCCTTAGGGCCTCCAGGGCAAATACCTCGTCGGGAGCAATATTCCCGAGGTTTACATTTGCTCCCAGTAACTTAATAAAGTAAACCTGTTGGTTTTTCAGAGGTGATTCCCAGATAACAGATGCCGGCTCAATATTGCCAACAATATCCTCCACCAGATCGACATTTGCCGAACCATCGGTATTGTATATTCCCACTGTACCGCTTTCACGTGCCTCTGCAATTACTTTCCATGAACCGGCCTCAATCTCAGTCTTCATCATGTCAATCCATTGATCAACAGGTATTACAACCCCCGAAATTTTAGACCCGACCTCCGATAACACCTGAAATTCATTTGAAAGTTTCCTGATACACTCAAGCTTTTTTTCATGTTCGATCACCACGGTACCATCCGATACTTCTACCAGGTCAACCTTGTATCGTGAGGCATATCTTCTGAAGTCATCGAACATTCCTCTCATATAAAATATCTCGAACAAAGTACCCCCGAAGTATGGCCTTATCCCGCCATTACGGTAAACCTCAAGCTTCCTCTCCAGGTCTTTTGTAATGAGAGCTGTACCAAAGCCGAGTTTTACAAAATCAGTAAAATCACCTGATACATTGACAAACTCGGAGGCCTGCATAACACTGAGCCCCTTGTCCATCATCATTGTGATTCCACTATTTCTCGGTTTATTTATCCTGCTGGGGATGAAAGGAATATCATAGTTCATCTAAACCTGAATATTAATTTATTCAACTTCTGCTTCCGTATTCTTTCAGTACTTTTCTCACAATTTTGTTCTTTGCTGCCCGCGGATACCACTCAAAAAATTCCCTGTGCATATCATAATCCTGTATGAGTGCCTGGCTTAAAAAATGTTCAACTCTTCTGTTGTTTTTGATCATCAGGTAATATCCCGCAAGCCTGTAAAAAATGTTCGCCGTTCCGGGATTAACCTCTAATG